>JAVBSN010000120.1:0-10879 GCA_031547045.1 Lachnospiraceae bacterium | reverse complement strand
AGTATGTACCAGATGGAGATTATATAGTAATCAAATTTGCTCGTTGGGCATTTGAGAAATTTAAGGGTGTAGAGGATAAGTTAGGTACTCAGATGCGTGCAGTTGGTGAAGTAATGAGTATTGGTAAAACTTATAAAGAAGCATTCCAAAAGGCTATTAGAAGTCTTGAGACAGGAAGATATGGTCTAGGATTTGTAAATGGTTATTCAGAGAATACAAAAGAAGAATTATTAAGCATGTTACACATACCTACTAGCGAAAGACAATTTATTATGTATGAAGCTATGAGAAAAGGTGCAACAAATGAAGAATTATTTGAATTAACTAAGATTAAATATTACTTCCTTGATCAAATGAGAGAACTTGTAGAAGAAGAAAATGCTATTCTTGCATTTAAGGGTTCTGTACCAGATGATGCTACTTTAATAAGTGCTAAGAAAAACGGTTTCTCAGATAAATATTTAGCTAAGATTCTTGAAATAGAAGAAAGTGCAATTAGAGAAGCAAGAATATCAATTGGTGTTGAAGAAGCTTGGGAAGGTGTTCATGTAAGTGGTACTAAGGATAATGAATACTATTATTCAACTTATAATGCAGTAGATAAACACGAAGTTTCAGATAAGCAAAAGATAATGATTCTTGGTGGTGGTCCTAACCGTATAGGGCAAGGTATTGAATTTGATTATTGTTCAGTTCATGCAGCATTAGCACTTAAGAAATTAGGATTTGAGACTATTATAGTTAACTGTAATCCAGAGACAGTATCAACTGATTATGATACATCTGATAGATTATACTTTGAGCCATTAACTCTTGAAGACGTATTAAGTATATATAAGAAAGAGAAACCAATTGGTGTAATAGCACAATTTGGTGGACAAACACCTCTTAACTTGTCAGCAGAATTAGAGAAGAATGGTGTTAAGATTCTTGGTACATCACCAGCTATAATTGATTTAGCAGAGGATAGAGATTTATTTAGAGCAATGATGGATAAATTAGAGATTCCTATGCCAGAAGCAGGAATGGCTGTAAATGTTGAAGAAGCTATTGAAGCTGCTAATAGAATCGGATACCCAGTTATGGTACGTCCTTCATATGTACTTGGCGGACGTGGTATGGAAGTGGTATATGATGAGGAAACTCTTAAGCAATATATGGAGGCAGCAGTAGGTGTAACTCCAGATAGACCAATTCTTATTGATAGATTCTTAAAACATGCTATGGAATGTGAAGCTGATGCTATATGTGATGGAAAACATGCATTTGTACCAGCAGTAATGGAGCATATTGAACTTGCAGGAGTTCACTCTGGTGACTCAGCTTGTATAATACCATCATTACACATTGAAGAAGATATATTAGAAACAATTAAAGATTATACAAGAAAAATTGCAGAAGAAATGCATGTATGTGGTCTTATGAATATGCAATATGCAATAGAAGATGGTAAGGTATATGTATTAGAAGCTAATCCAAGAGCTTCAAGAACAGTGCCACTAGTATCTAAAGTATGTAATATACAAATGGTACCACTTGCTACTGAGATTATTACATCAGAATTAACTGGTAAGCCATCACCAGTACCTGAATTAAAAGAGAAACATATTACACATTATGGTGTAAAAGAAGCTGTATTCCCATTTAATATGTTCCCAGAAGTTGACCCTATACTTGGACCAGAAATGCGTTCTACAGGTGAGGTACTTGGACTTTCTGATAACTTTGGTGCAGCATTCTATAAAGCTCAAGAAGCAACACAAACAAGCCTTCCATTAGAAGGAACAGCTCTTATTAGTATAAATAATGCTGATAAGCCAGAAGTTTATGAAGTTGTTAAGGATTTAGTAGAAGCAGGATTTAAGATAATTGCAACAGGACATACTTGTGATACTATTAGAAAATTCGGTTTTGAAGCTGAGAAGATTAACAAAATGTCTGAAGGCAGACCTAATGTATATGACGTAATAACTAATAAGCAAGTTCAATTAGTTATTAACACACCATTAGGAAAGCAAGGTGTTACAGATGATAGTTATGTACGTAAAGCAGCTATTAAAGCTAAAGTACCATATATGACTACAATTGCAGCAGCAAGAGCAGCAGCAAAGGGAATTCTAGCAGTTAAGAACAGCAAAGAATTAGAAGTAACATCTATTCAAGAATTACACAGTAAAATACAATAAATATTTTGGAGCCACTAAGTAATTAGTGGCTCTTATATAAAGAGAGGTTGCATGTATGCAGATTTCAAGTAGATTTACTCTAGCAATACATATATTTGCATGTATTGATACATTTGAAAATGAATATAAGATTACTAGTGATTTTCTTGCTTCAAGTACTAATGTTAATCCAGTAATAATACGAAAAATATTAGCACAATTAAAAAGTGCAGGATTAATTACAGTTGCAAGAGGAACGGGTGGAACAGCTATTGCAAAGCCATTGAACGAAATAACATTCCTAGATATATATAATGCAGTAGAATGTATAGATAATGGAAAACTATTTCATTTTCACGATAATCCTAGTGAAGATTGTCCAGTGGGCAAAAATATTCACTATATATTAGATGATAAATTACTATCTGTACAAAATACAATGGAAAAGGAACTTGCATCAATTACCTTAGAAGATGTAAAGAAAGATACAGCTAAATATTTAAAAAATAAATAACAATTTATACATAGGCATTTAGGTAAATACTAAATGTCTATATTTTTTAAAATTTATTGTTGTAACTATTGACATTACAACAATAAAGTAGTATTATCTTGTTGTAATAATGAGTGTTACAATGAAAAAATTTAGGAGGTATTATATGCAAAAGGTAGTAGAATTTTTACAAGCAAATCCAGTACAGTATTTAGCAACAGTAGGTCGTGATGGAAAGGCAAAATGTAGACCGTTTATGTTCTGTGTTGAAAAGGACGGAAAACTATGGTTCTGTACTAATAATCAAAAGAGTGTTTATAAGGATATGCAATCTAATGCAGAGATAGAGATTTCTGTATCAGATGCTACATATGCATGGATTCGTTTGCATGGTAAGGCAGTATTTGAAAATAATATGGAAGTAAAAGAAGCATGCATGAATAATCCAATTGTTAAGAGTCAGTATAACACTGCTGAAAATCCGATTTTTGAAGTGTTTTATCTAGATGATGCACATGGTATTATTGCAGATTTCTCAGGTAATCCACCTTATAAATTTTAGACAGAGAATGTTAGTAGCCCTAAGTGAAAGTACTTGGGGCTATATTCATAGAAGTATTTATGGTTGTAAAATTGTATGTTATATACAATTGTTTAAAGAATTTGAAAAGAGGTAATGTGTGATGAGTGACGAACAAATTATAAAAGTAGCTAGATTAATTGAAAATGCAGATGCAATACTTATTGGTGCAGGAGCAGGTCTTTCTACTGCAGCAGGTCTTGAGTATGGTGGAAATAGATTTAGAGATAACTTTAGCGACTTTATAGAAAAATATGGTTCTGTATATATGAGAGATATGTATAGTGCTGGGTTTTATATGTTTCCAACAGAGGAAGCAAAATGGGGTTATTGGTCTAAGCATTCTTATATAAATCGCATTGAACCAGAAGGACTTTTATTATATAAGAAAGTATATGAATTAGTGAAAGAAAAGCCTTACTTTGTTCTTACAACTAATGTAGACCATCAATTTTGGAAAGCTGGATTTGAAGATGAAAAAATCTTTGCAACACAAGGAGATTATGGATTGATACAGTGCCAAAAGGGGTGTCACCCAAAGACGTATGATGCTATAGATATGTTTATACAGATGAATCAAGCTAGAAAAGATTGTTGCATCCAATCCTATATGGTTCCACTATGTCCAGTATGTGGTGGCAATATGGCAATGAATCTTCGTTGTGACCAGTATTTTGTGGAAGATACGCAGTGGGATGAATCAGCAAGACGATATGGAGAGTTTTTATCAAATATAAAAGATCAAAATGTGGTTTTATTAGAATTAGGAGTGGGATACAATACACCGACTATTATACGTTATCCTTTTGAAAGAATGGTGGAAGAGTATAAAAAATGGTCTTTTGTTCGTGTGAATATTGAAAATGCAGATATATTAGAAAGGTTTGAGGATAGAAGTATAGGAATTAGAGCCGATATTGATAAGGTAATAAATGATATATTAGAATATAGTAAATAATATAAGAAATAATTATAAAGGATGGTAGTAATGAAAAGTATACAAAGCACAAGAATGGATTTTTTAATAAGAAAATTTAAAGAGGATTCTATAGAGTATAGAAATATAGAAGTGTCAGATGATTATAGTGAAAAACGCAAAATACTTCGCTCTTTTATGAATATTAGTATGCCAGAAAGTATTTCAGAAGAAATATTACAAGTACAAGATGAATTTTTACAAGAGGAAAACGTTGAAAAGGGTATAGTATTATTAGAGAATATTCCGACTATAAAAGAACAATATGGAAGCAATACTGAATTTGCTGAAAAAATTTCTATATGGCAAGGAGACATTACTAGATTACAAGTAGATGCTATAGTAAATGCAGCGAATTCACAGATGTTAGGATGTTTTACACCTTGTCATAGATGTATTGATAATGCAATTCATAGTGCTGCTGGAATGGAACTTAGAAAAGAATGTAGTGATATTATGAGTAGAAAAAGAATTCAATATGGAGCATATTACAAAGAGCCAACAGGAAAGGCTATTATTACTAAAGGCTATAATCTTCCTTCAAAATATGTTATTCATACAGTAGGACCTATAGTTGAATATAAATTAACAGATTCATTAAAACAGGATTTGAAAAATTGTTATGAAAGTATAATGAAATGTGTTGTAGAAAGCAATATAAAAGGTGTAGCATTTTGCTGTATATCAACAGGAGAATTTCATTTCCCTAATGATGAAGCAGCCATTATTGCAATAAATACAGTGAGAGAATTTCTTCAAAATAATGAAAATAGTATTGAACGAGTTATATTTAATGTGTATAAGGATATAGATAGGCAACTATATGAAGCATATTTAATGCAATAAAATTATTTGTGGAGGTTGTTGTATAGTGAAGTGTTAATTTAAATTACTATATAATAAAACAGTATAAATATACCTAAAAATAAAACATTTAAAATAGTAAACCCAATAATATATTTAAATTTGTTATTTGATTTTGTATTTGTATATAGTTTATATGATATAAGGCTTGCCATTGATGCAATTAAAGTGCCAAGTCCACCTATATTTACACCAATAAGTAAATCCCTTCCGTTCTCAGTAAAACTAGATAATAGTAGTGCACCAGGAACGTTGCTAACTATTTGACTAGATAAAACACCAACAATGAATTCTCTATTAAGTATAATATTTTCTAATAAATTTTTAACTGTTTCTATATTTCCTATATTCCCAATAAATATGAAAAATGTTATAAATGTAAGTAAGAGCATATAATCTACATCTTTAAATAAGGATTTATTTATTATAAATATACATGTTATAATTATTGCCAATAGAACTATGTAATGTATTATATGTAAAACAGATAATATGCATAATATAAACAAAACAATATATACCAGTAGTTTGTTAGTGCTTTTAGAATGTATCTTGTTTTCCATATTAACAGTAATGGATTCATTTTTAATAAAGCAAATTGATAATGCTAATAGCACACCTGAAAGGACAGTAAAAGGTAGCATGGTTAAGATGAAATCAATTAAGCTTATATTATAATATGAAAATAAATATAAATTTTGTGGATTACCTATAGGAGTTAACATACTACCTAAATTTGCAGCAATAGTCTGCAAAATAATAATAGGAATTAATAAATAATTCTTATCTAGCATATCTAATATCATAATTGTAAGAGGAACAAAAATAATAAGAGCCACATCATTTGTAATAAGCATACTTAGAAAAAAGCAAATAAATATTAGTATATAAGAAAGCTGGCGTGTAGTTTTAAGTTTATTCAAAATAGTTTTTGATAAATAATCAAAAACTCCAACAGATTTGAAACCAGCGATAACAATCATTAGACAAAATAACAATGATAATGTTCTGAAATCTATGTAGTTTATATATTTAGATGATGGTTTAATTATAAAAGATGACATTATAGCAAGAAGGGTAGCTATAATTAGGACGATTTCTTTTTTTATAAATGATATAATAGAGTTCATATTAGTATTACCTCGTTAGAATTTTGTAGTGCAAAGATAATTATATCATAAATATAAGTTTAGTATTATATTACTTTACAAATTAATGATTTGTGGATATACTTATTATTACTTTGCGAGGTGTTTTCGAGCTTAGTAATAATGCACACCTAGTCACTTAATAAGGTTTTAACGAATTTAGTGAATACGGTGTTACCCGATTACTTTGCGAGGTATTTTCGAGCTTAGTGAATATGGTGTTACACAATTACTTGATTTTATAGATTGAAGGAATAATATGAATACTAATATACAGAAAAAAATAGCAGTGATAAATGATTTATCAGGTTATGGACGTTGTTCATTAACAGTTTCATTGCCTATTGTGTCAGCAATGGGAATACAATGTTGTCCCATACCAACAGCAATATTATCAAATCAAACAGAATATCCTAATTACTTTTTTAAAGATTGCACAGAATATTTAGAAGAATATATAGACAATTGGGAAAAACTTAATTTAGTATTTGACGGAATTGCAACAGGATTTTTAGGCTCAAGAGAACAAATAAATATAGTAAAGGATTTTATAGAAAGATTTTCTTGTTCTAATGTTTTGGTTGATCCAGTTATGGGTGACAATGGGAAGATATATGATACATATACTGAAGAAATGTGTTTAGCTATGAAGGACCTTGTTTCTGTAGCTACAATTGTTACACCTAATCTTACAGAAGCTTGTATATTAACTGATATTCCGTATTCAACAGAAATGGATGAAGATATTCTTCTTGAAATAGCATCTAAGATAAGTGATATGGGACCCCAATATACTATTATTACAGGAATAATAGAAGAAGAGCAATTATGTAATTATATATATTGTGAAGATGGTAATTATACATATTACAAAACACCAATTATTAAACCCAATAGGCCAGGAACAGGTGATGTATTTGCATCAGTTGTTATTGGTGATATTATAAATGGTCATTCACCTTATGAGGCAGTTAGTAAGGCATCTGATTTTATTAGCATGTGTTTGGAATCGTCGAGTAATTTTAATATTCCAATAAATGATGGAGTTTGTTTTGAAAAACATCTTAGGGAATTATAAAAATAGAATAAGTGTGATATACTAGACAATATAATGTGGTAGTAAGAAGGGCTATTCATTTCTAAGGACGAATAGCATTCACAAGATTTACTTGTGATATTATGTAAATATAAAATAATAAGGAGGAATAATTTATGACAAAATTGACGCACAGCGAGGAAATAGTAATGTTGGCTGTATGGGAATGTGAAGGAGTAGTAAATCTACCCAATGTTGCAGAAATAGTTAATGGTAAGTACAATCAAAATTGGGCAATGCAGACTATATCTACATTCTTATCAAGATTAAGAGATAAGAAATATGTAGAGTTAATTAGAAATGGAAGAATATATACATACAATATATTTATTACTAAAGAAGCTTATAGAAAACATATGACGCAAAATTTGTGTGAAGCATTATATGATGGTGATAGACAGAAGATGATAGATGATATTAAATAATTACATTTAAATATATGACAAACAATAAAGATTATAAAAATGACAACTTAGAATACTAAGTTGTCGTTTTTTACTTTTTACTTTGATTATGCTTAGTTCTTAAACCTGTATAGTATACAGCAAAATCTTCAGTAATTAATCTTTGGGTAAGCATATCCTTAATTGTATTTCCAAATTCCAAATCAGATATAGTGCTTTTAACTAAACTTTCCAATATATTTGTAAGTTTTGATTTATATACATCTATAGGAATAACAGTATCTTTTAGTAGTATTCCGTTTTGATAGCATTCAATAAAATATTGGTTGGTATTATTTCTTTTTGTAAGAGCATCTTCTACCTTGAATTCAGCACATACCAAATCCATTAATTGAGAGATACTATTATTAGTAAATGCTATATCTTTGCATATGTAGTATAGATTTTTATATATTTTCTGTTCTCCATGATAATCAGGAAGAAAAGGATAAAATACTTTCTTAATTAAGGATTCTTTCTTGAACTGTAAATATTCGCTGTCAGTATATACAGGAAAATTTGCTTGGTATGTAATATAGTCTATAGCAGATAAGGGAATTGAAATTCTTCTTGGTTCTTTTTCAATTAATAAAAGATATAGATTTCCGTGTTCTACCCATATGTATGCAGGACATTGAGAAATTTTAAATCTATCACTTTTATCAATAATAACCATTCTATGATCTTTCTTTACCTTGTAGGCAATTAGTATTTGTTCTATAAGGTTTTCATCTATATGACTATATATTTGATTCTCAGGTACATTTTCTAAGGCACTAAGATCTATTTTGTTATTAATATTAGTTATGTTATTAGATATTTTTACGTCTTGCAAGGTATTTGCTTGGCTTAATATTAATGCAAGTACACCTAATATAAGAGCTGTAATAAAAAGCCACAAATTGCTAGTTAATGCAGAAATAATAATAAGAGATAAGCCTCCTATTATTAATATTGTCATAGACCATAAAAAAACTTTAGTACGAGTGGAACTATGGAACATCCCATTTATAATTTTCTTCATATGTATGTCCTCCTATATAGATATAATATGCCAATATACAATAAATATCAATTGTGATTTATGGTTTGTTCAGAGAATTGTCTACCAGTATGATCAATAGTATAATTATCTCTTAATATTAAATCTGATAATGCTATGTATGAGTAGCCTTGTTCTTCCAGATTGGTAAGCATTTGATCAAGAGCATCTTTAGTATATGTAGAACCATTGTGAAGAAGTATTATAGAACCATTTTTCAAATTTTTGTGTTCACATACAGTTTTAATAATTGATTCTACACCATAATCTTTCCAGTCCAAAGAATCCACATCCCATTGTGCAACAGAATAACCTTGTTCATTGGCAACTTTAACAACCGTTTCATTATAATCACCATAAGGGGCTCTAAAAATGTCCATATCTTTGTTAATAATTGATTTTACGGTTTCATTACAATTGTTAATTTCGTAAATCATATCGTCTTCACTTAGTCTAGTCATATGTTTATGATTCATACCGTGACTTCCAATTATATGGCCAGCTTCTGATATTTTTTTTATGGCTTCAGGGTATCTAGAAGCCCAATCTCCAGTTACAAAAAAGGTTGCTATACAATTATGATTATCTAATATAGCAAGAATTTCATCTAAATCTTCTACACCCCATGCGCTATCAAAGGTTATACTAACAACCTTTTTATCTGTTTCTACTGAATATATTGGAAGTTCGTTAAAAACATTAGAACTAAAAACATTTTTGGTATTACTATCGCGAGCATCATATATTCCATAGAGTATTACTAACGATAATATAAATAAGGACAGATTCTTCATTGTTTTAGTATTTATATCTTTAAATGCGTCCATAATGTCTCCAATATCTTTGCTTGTAATAATATATGTTTGAATCTATTTATATATACTTTGAATAAAATATTTATCTTGAAATAACATCTCAAAACTGGCACTGTTAAAAACAATAAAACTGGCTATTTAATTGTTGCCACTATGTAGTATTATAAGTTCAATACATAACATAAGGAGAGAAAATCATGATAAAAATAATGACACCAGGACCTACTATGGTTAGAGAAAATGTAAGATTAGCAAGAAGTATAGAAACAACAAATCCAGATTTGGATATGGAATTTTATGACTATTATAAGGAAACATGTGATTTATTAAGTAAGTTAATGCATACAAAAAATTCTTCGTATATATTAAGTGGTGAAGGAATATTAGGTTTAGAAGCAGCATGTGCATCATTGACAGAACAAGGTGATAAAGTATTAGTATTAGATAATGGAGTATTTGGAAAAGGTTTTGACGGATTCGTATCAATGTATGGTGGAATACCTGTATTATATTCAACTGACTATTCAGAAGAGATTAATGTAGAAAAATTAGAAGAATATTTAAGAGAAAATAATGATTTTAAATATGCAACCGTAGTCCACTGTGATACACCTAGTGGCATGTTAAATAATATATCTAAAATATGTCCACTTTTGAAGAAATATGGAATAATGACAGTAGTTGATTCAGTATCAGCTATGTTTGGAAATGAAGTAGACGTTGATAATAGCCAAATAGATATATTATGTGGTGGTTCACAAAAAGCATTGTCAGCACCAATAGGCCTAACATTATTAACTGTAAGTGATGAAGCTATTAAAGTAATGGAAAATAGAGAGACTCCAATACCAGCATTTTATGCAAATATACTTATGTATAAAGATTATTATGTAAACAAATGGTTCCCATATACAATGCCAATTAGTGATATATATGGATTAAGAACAGCATTAGAAAATGTAGAAAATGATAAAGATATTATTTCAAGACATAAAGAAATAGCAGAAGCTACAAGAAAGACATTAACTGATGCAGGATTAACATTATATAATAATAGTGGATATTCAAATACCGTTACAGTATTTAAAGTACCTAATGGAATTAAATCGGAAGATATATTAAGTACTATGGTTAAAGAACATAACATTATGATTGCTGGTTCTTTTGATGTATTTGCAGGAGAAGTAATTAGAATAGGTCATATGGGAGAAGGTGCAAATGTTAAGGATATGAATGAAACATTAAATGCATTAGAAC
>JAVBSN010000081.1:0-20225 GCA_031547045.1 Lachnospiraceae bacterium | reverse complement strand
TGATCGTTAAATACTGTACCTGTCATTTTACCACTCTTAACATTTTCTAATGCTTCTGTAAGTGCATCAACACCTAATAGATAAATGTCTTTACCTACTGTTCTTCCAGCAGCTTCGATTGCTTGCAATGCACCAAGTGCCATTGCATCATTGTTACAGAATACTACGTCAATGTCATCACCATATGCAGTTAATGCATTAGCTACGATTTCTTGTCCTTTTGCTTGATCCCAGTCACCACGTTGCTCATCTAATTTCTTAACAGTTAAACCAGCATCTTCTAATGCTTTAACTGAGAATTCTGTTCTATATTGAGCATCTACGTTCTCTGGATCACCCATTACCATTACATAACCAACTTCTCCATTACCATTTACATCACCTTTATCTGCTAAAGCTGCTACTATTTCACCTTGATAAGTTCCTGATTGTCTAGCATCTGCACCAACATAAGTTGCTTTAATACCTTCATCAACCCATCTTTGTTCTTCAGTAGCGTCTGGTTCTCTATTGATAAATACTACAGGAACATTTGCTGCTGCACATTGATCTGCGATTTGCTCTGCTGCTGATGATTGAACTAAGTTTACGATTAATACATCAACACCTTGAGTAATAAAGTTTTGGATTTGGTTAGTTTGCTCTGCTTGATCATTCTTACCATCCATAACTGTTACTTTAGCTCCGCCTGCTTCTAAATAAGATTGTAACTCTGTTCTGTAAAGTGTCATGAAGTTATCATCAAATTTGTAAATACATACTCCAATGTTTAAACCGTCTACACCAGTTGCTCCTTCTGTAATATTGTTATTGTCCTCAACCTTTGTACCATCGTTTGCTGCTGTTGTTGAACCCTCATCATTAGTAGTTCCGCATCCAGCTAACATTGTAGCTACTAATGCTACGCTCATAACTAAACCTAAAATCTTTTTCTTCATATTTATATTCCTCCTTAATATTGTTAAGATTTCTGTTGCCTCTTGCAACTTGTTTACATGCTTATTATATCAATGTGAATTAATAAACTACATAAAATATACTTTCTAAAAACATTAAAATCCTTAGCTATTCTTATATGCAAAATACATAATAAAATCCTATGTTTAGCTAAATTTTTCACTATAAAAGCACAATCTGTTATGATTGTGCTTCTAAAATGTATATATTTTGTATGTTTTATATATATTTATTAAAATTCTACTATATATATTAACCAATTTTTATATTATTATTCTATTTATATTTTCTATTTCTTCTTCTGTAAAATCTATTTTGTTAATTATTTCAATATTTTCTACAATCTGTGATGGCTTTGACGCTCCTATAAGTACACTTGTCACTTCTCCATCTCTAAGTATCCAACTCAATGCCATTTGCGCTAAACTTTGTCCTCTGTTTGCAGCTATCTCATTAAGTGCCTTTACTTTACTAATCTTATCTTCTGTAATGCTTCCTTCATTTAAAAACCTTCCATCAGTCTTAACTCTACTATCTTCTGGAATTCCATTTAAATATCTATCTGTAAGAAGTCCTTGCTCTAATGGGCTAAATGCAATTATGCCACAACCATTATCTGCTGCAAATTTTTTAAGACCATCTTCTTCTATATGTCTATCAAACATCGAATACCTACTTTGATTTATAATAAATGGACATTTCAGATCTTTAAGTATCTCCATTGCCTTCTTAGTTGTTTTCTTATCATAGTTAGATATTCCTGCATATAATGCTTTTCCACTTTTTACCGCTGTGTCTAATGCCATCATACTTTCTTCAAGAGGGGTATCTGGATCCATTCTATGATGATAGAAAATATCAACATATTCTAATCCTAATCTTTTAAGACTTTGATCTAAACTAGCTAATAAATATTTTCTACTTCCCCAGTTACCATATGGTCCTTCCCACATATCATAACCAGCTTTTGTACTTATTATTAGTTCATCTCTATATTGCATCATATCTTCTTTTAATATTCTTCCAAGATTAGTTTCTGCTCTTCCTGGTTCAGGTCCATAGTTATTAGCCAAATCAAAATGTGTAATTCCATTATCAAATGCGGCAAAACACATCTCTTTCATATTATTAAAGTCATTATGAATACCAAAGTTATGCCAAAACCCCAACGAAACTGCTGGTAAAAACAAACCACTATTACCACATCTAAAATATTTCATCTTATCATATCTGGTACTATCTGCTGTATAACTCATCTAATATTCCTCCTTGTATTCAAACATAATATTTAGTTTAGCTTTATAAACACAATATATTCACTAAACTTATTAACACCTCGATAATAACATAACTACTAATTTTTATATAGATATTATATTTAACATCTAAGTTTTTTATATGTTTATCCAAAAATTTCATATAGATTTTTGGCTTAATTTGCGTTAAATTAAGTATATCAAGATATTCCCCATACTTGATAAATATTTTTTCCAATCCCCCTCATATGGAAAGGAGCTGTTTATGAATATAATCAGCTCCTTTTTAATATCTATTTTTTTCTATACTTTGAAGGTGATACTCCAAATTTCTTTTTAAATACATAGCTAAAGTAATTTGGCTCTGCATATCCAACCTTTTCAGCTATTATATAGCTCTTATCGTCTGTGGTATTAAGAAACTCTATTGCCTTCTGTAATCTAACCTCCGTTAAATATGCTATAAAGTTAGATCCTGTCTCTCTTTTAAATATAGTAGAGAAATAAGTAGGACTTACATGTAATTCATTACTTAGATTTTCTACAGTAAGTTCAAAATCACTATAATTTTTTTCTACATATTCTTTAGCTTTATCAACTAATAAAGTTGACGAATTAACTCTCTCTTTTTTTATCTGGTTACTTATTTTAATACTCTTTTCAATTAACCATTCTTTAAAAGCATTTATAGAAGCTGGTGTATTAAATACATTCATTTCTGATTCTAGTTCTCTATAAACTTCTAAGTCCCTTAATCCGTATGTTTGCACTAGATGTAAGAAAGATATTTTTATTTCCATAAAATACAACTTATATTGATCAAGTGATAACAAGGAATCTGAAAAACGACTAATCATATCATGTATAACATTATTAATATCTTCTTTATTTCCTAATTTAATTGCTGATGTAAGTCTTGATTCATCTACACCGCTAAATCTAATATTTATAGAAGTATCTGGTTCTACGTCATGTATATAAATAGTCTTACCATTTCCTATTGCAACCCTGTATTCTAATGCAGATATAGCTCCATTCTTTGCTTCATACATATCCATAGGATTATTTATTATATTTCCTATTCCACCACTTACACATAGTCCATATATTTTTCTTGCTTCTATACATATCTCATTCATACCATTAATAATTCTATATATTTGATCTTTGCTCTTCATATCAAATATAAATCCAACCAAGTTACCATATAGGAAACAAGTCGCTTTATAATACTTATCAATTATTTCTTCAGATAGCTGTTTTAATGTGGTTGTTATAAGTACATCATTATGATTTTTAAATATTGCTTCTGCATCATTAGATAAAGTCTTATCAACCTGTAATAATCCAACAACATAAAATGGAGAATTAACATCCATGCCAATTAATCCTGAATTTCTTTCTAAATCCTCTCTAGTTACTCTTCCTTCTAAAAGACCAACTAAAACCTGTTCTTTAATAACTGGCATACTATCAATATAATGTTTTCTAAGAACCTCTAGATTAGTTCTATTCTCATGTTCCTCATCTAATTTGGCTTTTAATTTACTTAATGTTTCACCCATATCATTTGCATTTACAGGTTTTAGAACATATTCTACAACATTAAGCTTAATAGCTTTATGTGCATACTCTAAGTCGTCAAATCCAGAAAATATTATAAGTTTTGTAAGGGGATATTTCTTAACTAGTTCTTCTCCTAGTTCTAATCCATCCATAAATGGCATCATAATATCAGTCATTACAACATCAGGAGTCAATCTCTCAACTAACTCCAACGCTTCCTTACCATTTTCTGCACTTCCGACAATCTGAAAGCCATACTCTTCCCATTTAATCTTCCTAATTATTCCCTCACGAATCTCTTCCTCATCATCAACTAATATAATTGTATACACCCTATACCTCCTTAGTTATATGAAACACTTATTATCCTTTAAAAACAAATCCTACAGGCACTTAGTATATACTTGTAGGATTTATTAATTGTAATTATACTCGAATTATTTATATATTATAGCATTAATCTCTGTAATAGTTAATTAGACAACCTTTAACAATAATGTCTCTCTCATCATCTGTTAAGTCGCCAAGCTTAAATGTAAGCTCTTTCATTCCCTTGTTAACAACATATGCTTTAATATCCTCTGTCTTATTAACAATTGCTTCTTTAATACCTGGAACAAATACATAATCCCCATTTTCAAATGCATAATCCTCTGGCATAATAAACGGAAGCATACCCCAGTTAATAAGGTTTGATCTATATCTCTTAGTAGCATATTCCTTAGCTATATTAGCCCATCCACCAAGAACTTTTTGACATGAAGCTGCTTGCTCTCTTGCTGAACCATCACCTGGTTTAACTGCAAATATTGCACTACCAATTCCAGTGTTTTTAGCACATGCATCCGGGAAGTCTTTCTTAATTGTCTCAAATACTTCTTTTACATCTGGATATGCATTTCCAAAACAATCTCCTGCTTGTCTTACCTTCTCAACTTCTTGTACTGCTTTAGCTCTTCCAACATACTCTGGATCTTTACGAGATAAAGTGAATTCAGCAAGTCCTAAAGGATTAGAACGGAATGATGAAGTCTCTCCTGAAGGAATTAACTCATCTGTAGTTGTTACTGGATCATTAATAACTGATGCTACTTTTAATAATACGTCATCTGTTAATGCTACCATTGATGGCCAATCTACAATATTAGGACCAAATTTAATATCTAATGTAGGATCAGCTTTACCTACACCATTATATACTCTGTTCTCATATATTGATGAATCAAAGAAATATTTTGGTTTTGTAAAGTTAACATCTATATCTGTTGCTGCTGTTAAATATCCTTTATTTGCTGCTGTTGCTGCAATTGAACGAGCATCCATAAGTGCAACTGAAGAAATCTGACCATTTTGAATCTTAGAGCCTTCTCTATTAGGGAAGTTTCTAGTTGAATGTCTAATACTAAATGCATTGTTTGCAGGAGTATCTCCAGCACCAAAGCATGGTCCACAAAATGCAGTCTTAACAACAGCACCAGTTGCCATAAGATCAGCTAATCTACCATTCTTAGCAAGTTCCATATATATTGGAGTTGATGCAGGATATACACTAAGTGTAAATTCATCTGCTCCAATGCTTGTACCCTTAAGAATATCTGCTGCTTCACAAATGTTTTCAAATCCACCACCTGCACAACCAGCTATAATTCCTTGCTCTACATATAACTTACCATTTCTAACTTTATCTCTAAGCGTAAAATCAACCTTACCATCTAAACTAACTAAGGCTTTCTTCTCACAATCAGCTAATACATCCATTAGATTCTCATTAACATAGTCAATTGTATATACATTACTTGGGTGGAATGGCATTGCAATCATAGGCTTAACCTTTGATAAGTCAACATATACAACTCCATCATAGTATGATACTGCGCCAGGATTAAGTTCTTTATAAGCATCTGGTCTGCCATGTATAGCATAGAAATCTTTGATTTCTGAATCTGTTTTCCAAATTGATGATAGACAAGTAGTTTCTGTTGTCATAACATCAATACCTATTCTAAAGTCAGCAGTTAATGAATCTACACCAGGTCCAACAAATTCCATTACGCTATTTTTAACATATCCATTAGCAAACGTAGCACCAATAATTGCAAGTGCAACGTCTTGAGGCCCAACACCCTTTTCAACCTTACCATCTAAATATATAGCGACAATATTTGGCATTGGAACATCATAAGTTTTGCAAAGAAGTTGTTTAGCAATTTCTCCACCACCTTCACCTATCGCCATAGTACCTAATGCACCATAACGTGTGTGGCTATCAGAACCAAGAATCATTGCTCCACCTTCTGCCATCATTTCTCTTGCAAATTGATGAATAACAGCTTGATGAGGTGGTACATATACTCCACCATATTTCTTAGCACTTGTTAAACCAAATACATGATCATCTTCATTAATAGTACCACCTACTGCACATAAAGAGTTATGGCAGTTTGTAAGAACATAAGGTACAGGGAATTTCTCTAAGCCTGACGCTCTTGCAGTTTGTATAATACCAACAAATGTAATATCATGAGATGTTAATTTGTCGAATTTGATTTTTAATTTATCCATATTATCAGCAGTATTGTGCTTATCTAAAATACCATATGCAATAGTATTTTTTTTAGCTTCTTCCTTTGATAATACATTACTTCCTAATTTGCTTTTTAGTACTGCTTCTTGATCTGCTGAATCAGCAACTAATTCAGTACCATTTAATAAATATGCTCCGCCTTCATATAACTTAATCATTATATGTCCTCCTATAATCTGTCTATTAGTAGTTACTACATAGCTTCTAATGTTTCTCTAATTGCTTTTATAAATCCTTCACTGCTTAGAGAAGTTACATTCTCTAATGTAGTAATAAGTGCTAAGTCTTTTGTCATCTTACCATCTTCTATAGTCTTAAGAGTTGCTTTATCTAACTTATCTGCAAACTCCATTAATTCCTTATTACCATCTAACTCACCACGTTTTCTAAGTGCTCCTGTCCATGCAAATATTGTTGCTACAGAGTTAGTTGATGTCTCTTCACCTGCTAAGTGCTTGTAGTAATGTCTTTGAACAGTACCATGAGCAGCCTCATATTCAAAGTTTCCGTCTGGTGAAACAAGTACTGATGTCATCATTGCTAATGAACCAAATGCAGAAGATACCATATCACTCATAACATCTCCATCATAGTTCTTACAAGCCCATATATATCCGCCTTCTGATTTCATAACACGAGCTACAGCATCATCTATTAATGTATAGAAATATTCAATGCCAGCGGCTTTGAATCTATCATCATATTCAGCATCATATATTTCTTGGAATATATCTTTAAATGTATGATCATATTTCTTAGAAATAGTATCCTTAGTTGCAAACCATAAATCTTGCTTAATATCTAGAGCATAATTAAAACAGCTTCTTGCAAAACTCTCAATAGAACCATTTAAGTTGTGCATACCTTGAACAATACCTTCACCTTTAAACTCATGGATTAATTCTCTAATCTCTGTTCCGTCTTCCCCTGTAAATACTATTTCAGCTTTTCCAGCACCAGGTACTTTAACTTCTGTTCCTTTATATACATCTCCATAAGCATGTCTTGCTATAGTTATAGGTTTAACCCAATTTCTAACACATGGCTCGATTCCTTTTACTACGATTGGTGCTCTAAATACTGTACCATCAAGTATAGCTCTTATTGTACCATTTGGACTCTTCCACATCTCTTTTAATGTATACTCTGTCATACGTGCTGCATTTGGAGTAATTGTTGCACACTTAACTGCAACACCATATTTCTTAGTTGCTTCTGCTGAGTCAAATGTAACCTTATCATCAGTTTCATTTCTGTATTCAAGACCTAAATCATAGTACTCTGTCTTTAAATCAATAAATGGTAATAATAACTCATCCTTTATCATCTTCCAAAGGATACGAGTCATCTCATCTCCATCCATCTCTACTAGTGGTGTAGTCATTGTAATCTTTGCCATTCTTTCATCCTCCTAATATATTATGCTTCCTATTTATTAACTTAATGTTATTCCTAGCTTGTTGCAAGTATCTTTTACTAAAGTCTCTAATTCTTCATCTGTTATAGATGTCTCTCTTCCAGTTTCATACTCTGCATCAACCCATTCTTTAATTGTAGCTACTAATTCTGAATTCTTATCAACTTTCTGCTCTGGTTTTAATCTATAGTAAGTATTAATCCAGTGAGCTACTCCTGCTAAACCTGATGTATTAGATACTGCTACTAATACTGGTCTATTTAGAAATTTATCTGTATCAAATATATTGTATATTTCTTCATTCTTTAATAATCCATCTGCGTGAATTCCTGCTCTTGTAACATTAAAATTCTTACCTACAAAAGGTGTTCTAGGAGGCATTACATATCCTAGTTCCTTTTGAAAATACTCAGATAATTCTGTAATTACAGTAGTATCTGCACCATCCAATGTACCCTTTAATTGAGCATATTCAAATATCATTGCTTCAAGAGGGGTATTACCAGTTCTCTCACCAATACCAAATAGAGAACAGTTAATTGCTGCTGCTCCATATAACCATGCTGTTGTTGAATTAGCAACTGCCTTATAAAAATCATTATGACCATGCCACTCTAGTAATTCACTAGGAACTCCACCATGTTTAATAAGTCCATAGCATATACCTTGTACTGAACGTGGAATAACAGCTCCTGCAAAGTTAACTCCATACCCCATTGTATCACATGCTCTTATCTTAACTGGGATCTTATATTCATCCATAAGTTTCATTAGCTCTAAACAAAATGGTATAACAAATCCGTGTATATCTGATCGAGTAATATCTTCCAAATGACATCTTGGACTAACACCAATTTCTAAACACTCTTTTACAATATTTAAATATTGATCCATAGCCTGACGTCTAGTTTTCTTCATTTTATAAAAAATATGGTAATCTGAACAACTAACTAGTATACCAGTCTCTTTAAGTCCAATATCTTTAACTAATTCAAAATCTTTCTTACTTGCTCTTATCCAACTTGTTACTTCTGGAAAGTTATAACCTCTTTCAAGACACTTATATACTGCATCTCTATCTTTCTTACTATATAAGAAAAATTCAGATTGTCTAATAAGTCCATTAGGTCCACCTAATCTATGTAGGTAATCATATATTGTAACAATTTGCTCTGTAGTATATGGCACTCTTGACTGTTGACCGTCTCTAAATGTGGTATCTGTGATCCATATATCATTAGGCATATTATGTGGTACTATTCTTTCATTAAAAGCAATTTTTGGTACTTCATCATATGGAAATAAATTTCTAAATACATTTGGCTTATCTACATCTACCAAATGATACATATGCTCTTCTAATTCAAGTAAATTTGTATTGTTGTTTATTTTAACTGTTCTGTTATCCATAATCGTTTCTCCTCTTAAAATCCTCAATATATTCTATACAATCAGCAATGTTTTGTCAAATAATGCACCTTGAAATAAGAATATAATAATTTCAAGATTGTTAAACTTTTCAGATATTAATATTAAATTTTCTGAAAATTGTTATTAAATTTCAAACTTTTCCACACTATCCACATAGTTATACACAATTTATTGAAGAAAACATCTATTTCCTTCAATAATACTTTAATTTCTATATAATTTTTAAATATATCCTAGAATTTTTAAAATATAAATAATAATAGTAATACTCACTGAGGAAAACATAGTTGTAAGAACAATTATTCCTGATGACAATACATAATCATTATTCATATTTTTTGCCATAACATATCCTGTTGGTGTAGCTGGTGCTCCAAGCATTATTAATATTGCTATTAATTCTTCACTTCTAAAACCTAGCGTCACTGCTAACGGAATAAATACTAGTGGTAAAACAACTAATTTTATCACTGTTGCTACCACTACTGGAGCAACCTTTTTCATAACCTTATCTATTTTAAAACTTGCACCCATTGTTATTAATGCCAATGGTGTTCCTAATCTTCCTACCGTATCCAAACTTTTATTAATCATTGTAGGTAATTTAATATTTAATATTGCAAATACAAGACCTATTGCTATTGCTACAATAATAGGGTTAGTTACAATTCCTTTAAAGGCTTTTTTTATATTTCCCATAGTATCAACATTATCATCTATATCACTTCTAGTTAATACAATAACTGAAAATATATTAAATAATGGTACTGATGCAATTATCATTAACGGAACTAATCCTGAATTACCATAGATATTCTGTGCTAAGGCAATTCCTAAAATAGCTGCACTTCCTCTAAAACTACCTTGTACAAAACTTCCTATTATAGATTTATCTTTAATAAATATTTCAGAAAACAACCATATAACAAGTATAAAGCCTAATGTTGATAAAAAGCAAAAAGCAACAAATTTTACATTTAGTTGCTCTTTCACATTTACTGATGAAATGTCCAAAAATAAACTTACTGGCAATGCAATTTTAAATATTATCTTATCTGAATCTGCTATAAAATTCTCAGTAATCCAACATTTTTTATTTAACATATATCCTAATATCATTACAAAAAATATAGGCACTGTTGCATTAAGACTATATATAAAATTACTCATTATCTTTATCATCCTTCTTACTCTTTGCTGATAATATAATCATAGCAATTATTACTACAATTGATACTATTAAACATATAGCAATAAGCCAAGGCTTTGAGTCATCTCCTGTTGCAATTAATCCTAGTAAACCATATAATAATTCATTCATATAAATCACCTTATATTCCTTTCATTCCTATGTTTATTAATATAATTAAAAGAGGTCATAGACCTCTTTTATAAACTTTCTCCAGTATTTTCTGGTATAACTCTTTTGGTGCTATTAGCAAAATTATGAACTTGTACTGCTGCTTTATTAATAGGAATATTAGTTCCTGCTCCTGCAATACATCCACCAGGACATCCCATTCCTTCGATTAAGCATCCGTCCATCTTCCCTGCCTTAGCTAAGGTTAATGTTTTTCTACATTCTGCTAGTCCTTCTGCATGTTCAACCTTAACATCAACATCAGGATAGTACTCATTTACACAGGCTTTAACTGCCTTAGCAACACCACCTGCAACTGCATATCCTCTACCTACACCTGTAGCATCATCAACAGGCTCTCCAACTTTAAAATCATCAAACTCTATATCTCTAGCTATAAACATAGCATCTAATTCTTCAAATGTTATTACAAAATCAACATCACTTCTAACTGTAGTTCTAGCTGCCTCTAATTTCTTGGCTGCACATGGCCCAATAAATACAACGGAAGCATCTGGATGTTTTTCCTTAATAACTCTTGCTGTAGCAACCATAGGCGTAAGTTCATTAGATATTTTATCAATAAGATCTGGAAAATACTTCTTAGCTAACATTGACCATGACGGACAGCATGATGTAAGTAAAAATGGTAGTTCTCCATTTACTACTTCTTTAACATAATGATTTGCTTCTGCTATAGCACCCATATCTGCACCTATTGCAACCTCATATACATCAGTGAAACCTAACTTTAATAAAGCAGATTTAATCTTATCTGGTGTAGCATATTCTCCAAACTGTCCAACAAAAGCTGGAGCTATTTCTGCAACTATTTTTCTTCCTGATTGCATAGCTTTAATCAACTGAAACAATTGAGATTTATCTGCTATTGCTCCAAAAGGACAACTAACCATACACATACCACATTATACACATTTATCATTATTTATCTTAGCACGTCCTAGATTATCACTTTCTATTGCTCCAACGCCACAGGCATCGGCACAAGGTCTTCTCTTATGTGCAATTGCATCATAAGGACAGTTATTCTTACATTTACCACATCTAATACATTTACTTTGGTCAATAACTGAACGTCCATTAACCATTGATATTGCATTAACTGGACAAACTTCACTACATGGATGAGCAACACAACCCTTACATTGGTTGCTTACTTCATATAAGTTGTGCTCACAACTATTACAAGCTGATGGAATAACCTGCATTAGTGGTGGCTCATAATATTTCTCATCTATATTACTCTTATCTAAACCTTGAGTTACATGTACAGGCTTATCCTCTGGTCTAAGTGACATACCCATTGCAAGTCTTACTCGCTCCATAGTAATTGCGCGTTCTCTATAGATACTTTCACAAAATTGTGGTGTATCACCAGGGGTAATTGTATATGGTATTGCCTCTATATCATCATTTATATTTTGAGAATTATAAGCAACGTTTGCTATCTCAACAAACACTTGCTTTCGTATTCTTCTTACGTTAGTCTCCAAACCTCTCATGATGTTTCTCCTTTGATGTTTTCACATATTAATAACATTCTTAATATACAACATTTTAGGGGTTATGTCTATGTGTTAACTTTGGTTAAACGAGCTAAGTTTATCATATCCTTATCTACCGCTATATGATTCATAGTCTTGTCCACTACTATAATCTTTGACACTCCTATTATCATCTGTAATGTCATCGTATACTTCATCTCTATAGCACCATACAACATATATATATCCATCATAAATACTTTCATTTATCGTATCTATTAGTGTACTTATTTCATCTTGGGATTCACTAGGTGGTAAATATACATGTAAACTAGGCATCGGAAAATGTTCATCTAGCTTTGATTCCTTTAATTCTTTAATTTCAATATCCGCTGGTAGATTTTTATTATTGCCCTCACTGCCAACCATTATATAAAACTTATATTCATCAAAGTATTCTCCTATAATTGGCTCTATATAATCCTTACATACTTTTTTTATTTTTTCTTGTACATATGTATCATAATATTCTCTTTTTCCATCTTTATCTCTATATCCATCAACTTGAAATATATATTCTGAATCATATTGATTTACAGGATATGCATAAGCATGTATATCTCTATTAAAAAAATTGCCACCACTCCATGATTCTATTACAAATTCTTCACCATATCGCTCTTCTAAATATACAACCATCTCTTCTGGAATACTTTGCGACTTATTCTGCTGATAATAATTATATAATTGTATTCCAAATAATGTTGCTATTAGTAATAGAAATATTTTCAATAACGTTAATTGAAATTTTTGCAATGGAGTTTTACTTTCCTGTTCTTCATTAATTACATTTTTATTATTTCTTAAACTTTCATTTCTCAATATTTTATCCCCCATAAGTTTATTACTCACTATATATACCCTAATTCTTTTTAAGACATTTTCTATAAATCTCTTCTAGATTATCTAAATCATTAACTACTTTTTCTATTTTAGGATCACCCTTAACCTCTTTAAAATTAATTGAGACGGGATTACCCTTCAAGTATTCAGCTTTTAAGAGCTCAATTTTCTCTCTTATAGAGTTAACAGTCTTTTTTTGGTAATCTTTATCTGATAATTTACCGACAACTATGCAAAGTGTTACTATACCAACAACCGCCAGTAGCAATATAATGACATCTTTATTAATATCCATCTTTCCTTTTTACCATTTTATCACATAAACATATATTTTTCTTTAAAATGACAAAATAAAATATATGTGATATTATATAGAATATAATTTTACAAAAACTTCTTATATAATACTAATTATAATTTGACTATTTATTACCGATATACATATAGTAAGTTATTTTATTATTTAATAAATATATAATTTTTACGGAGGATAAATTATGACATACGTTAATGGCGTTGGATATGTTGATGAATCTATATATAATAACACTACTAAAGCTACTTCTAACAATGCGTCTAGTTCATTATTTGATAATTTAGTAGCAAGTTCATTATCTAATTCTACAGCTACCTCTAATACTACTAGTACAATAAGTTCAGGTTCTACTACTCTTGATGATATTTTTAATAGAGCTGCTGCTACTTATAATATAGATGTTAATTTGCTAAAGGCTGTTGCAAAGGCTGAGTCTAACTTTAATCCTAATGCAACTTCCAAATCAGGAGCTCAAGGAATTATGCAATTAATGCCTTCTACTGCAAAATATCTAGGAGTTACTGATTCTTATGATGCTGAACAAAACATTATGGGCGGCGCTAAATATTTAAAAGAAATGCTTGATAAATTTAATGGTGATGTTTCCCTTGCTTTAGCAGCTTATAATGCTGGACCTGGTAATGTAAATAAATATGGTGGTATTCCTCCATTTAAGGAAACACAAAACTATGTACAGAAAATACTAGGATATATGAATGAAGGTATTTCTGTTCCAAATACAACTTATGTTACATCAAATAAATCTGCTACTATTCCTAGTGCTGATACTGATACAATATCCGCTGCCTCAGTTGAAGATAATAGTTACTCTAAATTATCATTTGCTACAGAAGCATATTTAAAAACTTTAGAATTTCAACAGAAAGCAATATCAGCATTATACGGTGATGAAGATAATGAAGAAGATGATAATGTGTTTTCAGTAACCGAGCAGGAAACTGCTCTATCAAAAGCTATAGATTATTTTAAATAAACATACACAAAGGCTATGTAATAGTATCCACTACTACATAGCCTTATATATTATTTTATTGCTTCGTCAAGTATAGCCTTTGCAACTTCTTCTTTTGACATAATAGGTAATTCTCTAATTCCCTCTTTTGTTACAAATGTTACTACATTAGTGTCTGTACCAAATCCTGCACCTTCTGTTTTTAAGTTATTTGCAACTATCATATCAACATTTTTAGCAGTTAGTTTCTTAGACGCATTTTCAATTAGATTCTGTGTCTCCATCGCAAATCCACATATAAATTGATTATCTCTTCTGCTACTACCTACTTCCTTAAGTATATCCTTTGTTCTTGTTAACTCTATACTTAAATCATCATCTGATTTCTTTACCTTTTCATCACTTACACTTTCAGGAGTATAGTCTGCTACCGCTGCCGATTTTATAATAATATCTGCCTCATCTTTGTATTTCATAACAGCATCATACATATCTTTAGCACTTATTACTTCAACTACTTCAACAAAAGGTGGAAATGGTATATTGACCTTACCTGTAACTAGTATTACTCTTGCTCCACGCTCCATAGCGCATCTAGCAATTCCATATCCCATCTTACCTGTTGAATGATTACTAATAAATCTAACTGGATCTATAGCTTCTCTAGTAGGTCCTGCTGTAACTAATACAGTCTTGCCTATCATGTCTTTATCTCTTTTAATTTCTTTTAATATATAATCTAATAATAATTCTTCACTTGGAAGTTTACCTGCACCTGTATCACCACAAGCAAGGTATCCTGTAGCAGGTAATACTATCTCCATATCATAAGATTCTAACTTTTTAATATTATCTTGTACTATAGGATTCTCATACATATTTGTATTCATAGCTGGTGCTATTATTTTCTTACACTTACATGCCATAATAGTTGTTGTAAGCATATCATCTGCTATACCATTTGCAATCTTGCCTATTACATTAGCTGAAGCTGGTGCAACCATAAATACGTCTGCTTTCTTAGCTAATGATACATGTTCAACATTATATTGAAAATTCCTATCAAATGTATCTACTAAGCATTTATTATTAGTTAATGTTTCAAATGTAATTGGATTAATAAAGTTAGTTGCATTTTCAGTCATTATTACATGTACATCTGCGTGTAATTTAACAAGCATACTTGCAAGATTAGCAATCTTATATGCTGCTATACTTCCTGTTACACCAAGTACAACTGTTTTCCCTTTTAACATATGTGTTCTCCTCATAATTACCTAAGTTACTTTATGAAATCCTCTGTTAGTAAACCATGCTTCTCATATCTTGATACATTAGCAATTCTATTATCTTCATCTACAAATACTACATATGGCTTATTTTCCTTAGCTTCTTCTGGTGACATCTGTGCGTAACACATTATTATTACATGATCACCTACTGATACCTGTCTTGCTGCTGCCCCATTTAAACATATCATTCCTGAACCTGCTTCTCCAGCAATAGTGTATGTCTCAAATCTATTTCCATTCTCTATATCTACTATCTGAACCATCTCGTATTCTAATATACCTGCTGCCTCCATAAGCTCAGTATCTATTGTAATACTTCCTACATAATTCAAATCAGCTTGTTTTACTACAGCTCTGTGTATTTTACCTTTTAGCATCGTTAAGTTCATCGTCTACCTCCTTTATATAAACCCGTATAAATTAAACACTATATTTATTATATAATAAAATTGCTATTAAGTCTTGTATTTTTCTAATTTTATCCATCATATAACAAAATTGTCAATAAGTCTTGTTTTTCCAACAAATACTGCTATAGCAACAAGTACTGATGATCCTATTTTTTCAATAGGTAATATATTATTAAAATCTACTATATCAACATAATCTATTTCTGCTAATGACTCTGAATTAATAATACTTAATATTTTTTCTTTTACAACATTTACATCAGTTTCTCCATTAAGTATTAATTCCTTGCCAGCTATTAAACTTTTATTTAATATAGTTGCTGCTTTTCTTTCTTCTTCACTAAGATAAGTATTTCTTGAACTCTTAGCTAATCCATCTTCTTCTCTTATAATAGGACACCCTACTATTTCTATATCTACATTTAAATCTATAACCATTCTCTTAATAACTGCTAATTGTTGTGCATCCTTTTGACCAAAGTATGCTTTATCAGCTTTTATTATATTAAATAACTTTAATACTACTGTTTGAACTCCTCTAAAATGAGTTGGTCTACTTTTCCCACATAACTCTGTTGTAAGACCATTCATATCTACATAAGAACAAAAATTATTATCATACATTTCTTCTGGCTCTGGGTGGAATATTAGGTCCACTCCTACTTCCTCACACAACTTAGAATCCTTGTCTAAATCTCTTGGATAACTTGCCAAATCTTCTTTTGGTCCAAATTGCATTGGATTAACAAATATACTTACTACTACCTTATCACATTCTTTATTAGCAGCTTCCATTAAACTTCTATGTCCTTCATGCAAATAACCCATAGTAGGTACAAATCCTATTGTTAAACCTTCTCTCTTCCAATCATTAACTTGTTTTCTAACATCTTTTATTGTATAACAAATATTCATGTTCTCATCTCCTAGTATAATTTATCTATTATTCCATCATCTATCTTAAATGTGTGTTCTGGCGCTGGAAATGTTCCTGCTGACACCTCATCTATATACGCCTTAAATGCTTCCTTCATATTATCGCCAACTGTAGCAAATTTCTTAACAAACTTAGGTACTAAATCCGAATACATACCTAACATATCTTGATATACTAATACTTGTCCATCACAACCTGCTCCTGCACCAATACCTATTATAGGAATATTTATTAACTCTGCCATCTTTGTAGCAAGCTTTTCTGGAACACATTCTAATACTATTGCAAATGCTCCTGCTTCCTCTAAAGCTCTTGCCTCATCTATTAATTTCTGAGCTGCTTCTTCTCCCTTACCTTGTACCTTGAATCCACCAAATGCATTTACTGATTGTGGTGTAAGTCCTATATGGGCGCATACTGGTATAGAAGCCGCCACTATAGCTTTTACATGCTCACATACTTCTAATCCACCTTCTAGCTTAACAGCTTGTGCTCTACCTTCTTTTACTAAACGTCCTGCATTTACAACTGCATCATATACTGATGTTTGATATGACATAAATGGCATATCTGTAATTACCAATGCATTCTTTGCAGCTCTTGCTACTGCCTTACTATGATGTATCATATCTTCCATAGTTACTGATAATGTATCTTCATAACCAAGCATAACCATTCCTAACGAGTCACCTACTAATATAGAGTTAATTCCTGCTTCGTCTATTAATTTTGCTGTTGAGTAATCATATGCTGTAAGCATAGTTACTTTATCACCATTTGCCTTTGCTTCTTTAAATGTTACTGACGTATTTTTCATAATATCCTCCGTTAACCTAAAATATTCTTAATTTCGGTATAATCTTTATCTGGATTTTTAGTATCTGCCAATGCTACTAATTTTAATCCTAAAGCTTTATATATTATTTTATCTTCATCATCTAAACTATTTAAATGCTTAATAATTGTATCAATATCTCCTCTTTCAATAGGTCCAGTAAGAGCATTAATAGAATCTGCATTGATTACATTTTCTACATTATTTCTAACCATGTTGCCAGTTACTTCTCTGGCTTCTTCTCTAGTAAATCCACATTGTTCAAGTAAAGAATATCCCATATCCAATACCCCTACAATATAATTAGTTAATATACTAGCAGCTACATGATATTTACCTTTACTATCTGCATCAATATCAATTACTGTATTACCTAAAGAACTAAATAACTCTTTAATATTATTCACAGCCTGAATATTTCCTTCAATAGTAAAATATACATTATTAAGTTGCTTATAAGATGAAAATTTGTCTTCGAACGCTAACATTGGATGAATAGAGCAACCACATGCTTGGGTGTCTTCTATTCCTGAAAATACAACGGATGATAACGAGCCACTAAAATGGCAGATTGTTTTTGAATCTATAGACATTTTCTTAATGCAATCCCATACCTGTACAATAATATCATCAGGCGTTGTAATAAATAGAGTATCGCTTAAGTTTACTAACTCTTCTAAATTACTGAAGATGTCTGTGTTAGTAAATGTTGCTGCTTCTACAGCATTTTCATAAATATTATCATAGTATCCTGTTACATGTAGTCCTCTATCTACTAAGTATTTACCAATAGAAAAACCTACACGTCCTGAACCAATGATTCCTATTTTCATGCTATCACCTCTTCTTTCTTATAAGTGACAACTTGATTATCATCTGATGCCGTTTCATAAATGAATACCGCTCAAAATGGAATATATCATACTTTATCCCATAAGTAAATAAAAATTATTACATTTGTTTTCTTACTATTTTATACTCATCATATAATTGGTAATATGGACAACTAGACTCAGCGCTACTTAAATATCTCACTAAATCATCCTCATCCATATTAACACTACATTCATAACATTCATATTCTTCATCATATACGTTATTAGCACATGTATCACAATTAGAACTCATATTATATCTCCTAAAGCATCTTTCTTCGTTTTAATATTCTTAATGCAATTAAGCATATTATAGCTATAATTATACAAATAATAGTAAATCCATACGGTGTATCTGATAATGGCATCCATCTACCACTTACATTCATTCCATATATTCCAGATATAATTGTTGGTATGGCCATTACTAAAGTAATAGATGTAAGGAACTTCATTACATTATTCAGTCTATTATTAATAACTGTTGATATTAATTCCCTACTACCTTGTATAATATCTCGATAAATATTTGTCATCTCAATAGCCTGTCTATTCTCGACAATTACATCATCTAATAATTCTCTATCTTCTGGATATTGCTCTATACGTTGGTATCTTGTAAGCCTCTCTAATACTAGCTTGTTAGCACTTAGGGAAGTTGCAAAGTATACCAAGTTAGTCTCTAATTCATGTAAATCAATAAGATCCGAATCTTCAGTAGTATTATTACTAACTCTTCGCTCTATTTCACTACGTCTCTTATCTATAAATCTTAGATATACCTGATAAACATTAGCAATTCTAAATAATATCTGATATATAAATCTCATTCTCTTTTTCGTACTAAAACCCTTAATAGTGTTTTTAATAAATGATTTTAGCACTACTGTTTCTTCACCACATACAGTGATTATCCCATTCTTAACTAAAATTATACCTAATGGAATAGTTGTATATGCATTACGATTATTACGGACTTCTTCTGATGGAATATCCACCAATATAAGTGTATAGCCTTCTTCAAGCTGTACACGAGAACTTTCTTCGTCATCCAGTGCAGCTCTAATATCTGAAATATCTACACCATATTGCTCTGATATTTTATTAGATTCATCCATAGTTGGAGACACCATGTTAACCCATACGCCTTCACCAAACTCTTCAACTTCTGACAATATACTATTATCTGTTTTATATATATTAATCATCGTATTGCTCTCCCATCAAATCTTTTACAAATCAATTTTCAAAAATAATTATATAACGAAAAAATATATTGGACAACAAAAAAATATAGAATGTATGTAATTTTTTTGTAAATACACTCTATATTTCTTTATTCTCCCTATCAAGCATTATCTATAATTCTTCTGATTCAACAATTAAACTATTTTTCTTTATTTTCACAATTATAAATATAAATACAATTGCCATAATTGTTAAGAATATATAAACTATTATATTGGATACATTACTTGATAAAATATTATCCATATATTCTGTTGACATTCCAGATACTACTGCACTTACAAAATCTAATATAAAATGTAATCCTAGACATATTAATAAACCTATTGCATCTTTTTTCTTTACTACGAAATAGCATAC
>JAVBSN010000071.1:0-5527 GCA_031547045.1 Lachnospiraceae bacterium | reverse complement strand
AGTTATCGCATGAATATCCATATTGCTCTTATACGCATTTATTAAATTCTCATCGCCAGAAATATGAGCTAATACTCTAAGTTCTATTTGAGAGTAATCTGCATCCAAAAATACATATCCGTCTTCTGGTATAAACACTTTTCTTATAAGTCTTCCTATTGGTACTCTTATTGGAATGTTTTGAAGATTAGGCTCTGTAGAGCTTATTCTTCCTGTGGCTGTAATTGTTTGATTGAATTTTCCATGTATTCTATTATCTTCACCAATATAATGAGCAAGTCCGTCTGCATAAGTTGATTTAAGTTTAGATAATTGTCTGTATTCCAATATTTTCTCTACAATGGGATAATCATTTTTAAGTTTTTCTAATACATCAACATTTGTGGAATATCCAGTTTTAGTTTTCTTGCCACCAGGTAATTCTAATTTTACAAATAAAACTTCTCCAAGTTGTTTAGGTGAATTAATATTGAATTCTTCTCCTGATAAAGAATATATATCTTTTTCCAGTTCATCTATTTTAACTTTTAATTCATCACCATAATTCTTAAGCATGTCTTTATCTACTCTAATACCATACTTCTCCATGTCATATAATGAATATATACATGGCAGTTCAATATCCTCATATAATTCAAGCATATTTTTATCACTTAGATTACTTTTAACTACTTCATAAGCTTTCATTGGTATAGCTGCTTCGTAAGCAATATATTTTAATACATTATCATCATTTATTGTAATAATGTTTATATCCCCTTTACCTATTAATTCAACTCTTGATTCGGTTAATATAGCTAAATAATCTCTACATATATCATCATAAGTATAAGTATCCTTCATTGGATTAAGAAGATATGCTCCTACTCCAATGTCAAATATTCCATTTGTATTCTCATTAACATCTAAATATGGTAATCCTCTTTTTAAATCCATAAAGACGCAGATTGTATTTGAATGTAACAATTCATTTAACTTATACAATATAAAATCTGATAAAATAAAACCTTCTGGTTTAATTATTTCTACAGTATCTTCTTTAAATGATAAAGCAACACCATAAAAATCACCGTTTAATTCTATTATATATACACCACATATTTTAGAACTACTAGCTTGTTTAAATATATCTTCAACATCACTTAGATTATCAACAACATTATATGCAACTTCTAATTTTGAAGATTTTGCAATTGTATTTCCCTCAAATCGTTTTAATAAACTTTTTAATTCTAATTGTTTAAACATTGCATATGCATTTTCATTAAATATATCTTCAATCTTAGCATTTTCAATATTTATATCTAATTCACAATCTAATTTAATTGTAGCTAGCTCTTTACTTAATATAGCTTGGTCATAATATTCAGTTAAATTCTTTCTTGCTTTATCTGGTTTTACCTCATCTATATGTAAAAATGCATTTTCAATAGACTTGTATTGCGTTATTATTTTTGTTGCAGTCTTCTCACCAATACCTGGAACTCCTGGTATATTATCAGAAGCATCACCCATAAGTCCCTTTAAATCAATAAATTCAATAGGAGTTACTTGATACTTTTCTTCTACATCCTTTGCATAATAATCTTCTACAATTGTTCCACTCATCTTAGTTTTAGGAATTCTAATTAAAATATTATCAGTTGCTAACTGTAATAGATCTCTATCGCCCGATACAACACATACCTTATATCCGTCTTTTTCGCTTACTCTTGATAATGTACCAATTATATCATCTGCCTCATATCCGCCTTTTTCAACTATAGTAATTCCCATAGTTTTAAGAACCTCTTTCATTAGAGGTACTTGTTCTCTAAGTTCATCTGGCATAGGTTTTCTGGTTCCCTTATATTCAGCAAATCTCTCATGTCTAAATGTTGGTTGCTTAACATCAAATGCAACACACATATGAGTAGGTTTTTCCTCTTCCATAACCTTAAATATTATATTTAAAAATCCTAATATAGCATTTGTATGTTGTCCATTAGAATTACTTAATAAGGGTAGTGCGTAAAATGCTCTATTTAAAATACTATGTCCGTCAATTAATAAAATTTTATTCATATATTCTCTCCAATTTCACTACTTTTCTGTTATTTACTCAGCTTCTGAACTCTCAACTGTACTATTAAGCTCTTCCATTAACTTATAACTTCTTATTTTTTTATAATAAGCAAATTCATCGTCTGTTTCCGTATCTGTATATGGCTCTAACAAATAAAATGTATCTTCATTACATATATACTCACCAAAATATTCATAATACATATATTCTGGTTGACTTTCTTCAATACTTTTCTGTTCTGATATATATAATAGCTTTAAAAAATTAGAATACACTACATTAACCACCATTAAAACAGCTACTATAGCTATTAATAATGTAGATATTTTTATCTTCTTAGTATTAACTATTCTAGAATATGAGTGATTTAATTTATCAGATAAATCCTTCCTAAAATCTGTAGACAATTGTTCTTCATTATCAAGCTGTTTCATACCAATTAGCAATGTATAATATATCTCTAATTCTTCAGCACAATTTTCGCAATGTTTAATATGCTTAACAAAGCTTACAATTTCTTCATCCGATAATTTATCTTCTATAAAATCAACTATTTTCGATTGTGTTTCTAAACATGTCATATAAACACCACCAATTACTTTCTTTCTATAAATTTACTTCTTCTATAATACAACATTTGAACTATTTAGTCACTAAAAAAAGACCGTAGATTGAATTCTTTTCTTATCATTAGTGTTGACAAATACGTAATATTTATTATATACTATCATTTGCTGGTAGAATTACTAGTAAGCGGATATGGCGGAATGGCAGACGCATCAGACTCAAAATCTGACGGGTTCACGCTCGTGTGGGTTCAAGTCCCACTATCCGCATAAAAAGCTCTCATGACTGTTCTATAACCGTTTTGAGAGCTTTTTTTGTTGTAAAAATAACAACGACTTAATTAATAAGAACAGGGCATATATCACCCTGTTCATTACCAAACTAATTTCTTATTCATCTACATATTCATCATTAAACTCATATGTTCCGTCCGTTGAATAAATTCGTTCTGGAACAATTTGTCCAGTATCACGATTTACTGCATAATAGTTTGAAGTTATATCATGATCAAATTCATCATTATGGTAGTCAATTTAATACCTGCATTCTTTGCAATTTTTTCGACAGCACTTTTTTCTATTCCAGACAAATAGTTTAAATCTGATCCTACTAGCTTTGCATATTGTTGTGCAACGCCAACATTCCAAGCACTGTGTCCTACATATACACCTGTTCGTTCACATCCTCTATTCAAATCAACAATAGGCGTCTCCCAGTTCATATACTGAAGAAGCTGATTTCCACTTGCATTATAATATATTTTAAAAAAACGGTCAACTATTTCAATGAGAATTCTTTCTTTTTTTGTAAAATTATGTATTTAAATCATATGTTATTGTAAAATATACTACTGCGCACCACCTTTAAACCAAACAACTCTTTTTTATTGAAAACTTACAATACCTGTCTCAACATCATATTTCCCTGAAATAATCTGTACTTTCCCTTGTTCTATAAGATTATGTATAACTGGATTACTATGTATTCTAGTCACACTATTTGCAATATTAGCATCTATTGCTTCTTCTAAATTCCTAGCATCCTTAATTACTGGTCTAATCTCTTCCATAACACTTCTTAAAAATCCATATGCTACACTATTCTTCATTGTTGCAGCCACAGCTCCACATTGGGTATGACCCATAACAAGAATAATCTTAGCTCCTAAATTATAACATCCAAATTCAATACTTCCTAAATCAAAATCACTAATAATATTACCTGCTGTTCTTACTACAAATAATTCACCAATTCCAGCACTAAAAATATGCTCTACTGCAACTCTTGAATCTGAACATGTTACTACAACAGCATGTGGTTTCTGTCCATATTTTTTTATATATTCTCTTGTTTTAATAAAGTTATTTGCCTGATTAGAATCTGAATCTATATATCTATCATTTCCTGACTTCAATAATTGTATAGTTTCTTCTAAAGTATATTCTGTCATGCTTTATTCCTTTTGTCTTATTTTATCTTCTTAGCCACTACAACATAACGACCTTCTTCTGTATGATAAGAACATGTAGATAGGGTTAACAATACATCCCCATACTCTACATCAACCTCTGTATCATACGGAGTTAATCTCTTACAATTATCCACATAATAATTAAACTCATCTTCATTATCAGCTTGTACAAATTTATAATATTTAAAATTATTATCCTCCTCGCTATATATTTGAGTTCTAAATGCTGCTATTACCTCATAAACTCCGTCTTCATATATTGTATCAAATGTAAATGTCTTATGTTCTTTATAAAAATCATAATCCTCATATTTTAATATATCATGAAACATAGTACCAGCCTTCATATTATGTCCATATATTATAATATTTGTAGTGTAATCTTCATCATATTCTTTTGTATTAATATTATATACTCCAAGGTTAGATGAAGCATCAATAAATAATGTACCATGTGTAGCACTTTGTTTTTCAAAATTTCTTCTTAAATAATATTCTTCATCTTCTTTAGTTTGTACAACTGGATAATCAATATTAGTATTATCTATAGTTAACCAACCAACAAAATCATTATTTTGGTTATATATATCATTGAACTTTTTCTGTATATATTTCCCGTCAATTTTAACATATAGTTCTTCTTGATTTTCTATATTAATTTCTGCTGGTATATCAATAATCAAATCTTTTAACGAACTAAATTCTTTTTCACTTTTTGCATTTCCTAAATAATATATTGCTAAATATCCTCCACAAGCTAATGCAATGCATATAAACATTGTAGATAAAATATTATATACAACTATTTTTTTATTAAGTTTCTTTTTTGTTTTCTTTTTACTTTCTTTTTGTTTATTACCCATAACGTCTCCTCCATATAAAATGCCTAATAAATTATAAAGAGAGACAATATGCCTCTCTTTATAATTTAAAAATATTTCTTAGAACCCCATAAGTTATTATGCTTTAAATCCATATATTCACTATATGCTTCTTCTAACATCTGTTTCTCATTAGGAAACTTAAGCAAATGATATGCTTCATGATACTTATAATAACCTGAATCAACAAAATATTCTTCTTTTTGTGGTTTGCTATAATAACTGTCAGCCATCATCAGATACCAATGTACATCTTTGTTGACTACATCAAACGTTGTATTAAAAGTATAATTACTTTTTCCAATATACTTAATTACTGCGGCATTAACTCCTGTCTCTTCCTTTACTTCTCTAAGAGCAGTTTCCTTATACTCTTCGCCTTCTTCGACAGTTCCCTTTGGCAACACCCATCCTTCATACTTGTTCTTGTAGTTCTTGTATAATAACAAAACTTTTCCTCTGAAGATTACTACACCACCACAGCTTGTTGCTTCAATCATTGCAATTCCTCCTGCAATTTATTTGGTGTATCAAAAACTAACA
>JAVBSN010000066.1:0-7804 GCA_031547045.1 Lachnospiraceae bacterium | reverse complement strand
TCCATCTCTTTTTTGATTACAATAACTTCTTTCTTAGGAAGAACATCAAATGTTCCGTCTGCTTCCATTGTCTCATATTTCTTAAGTGTAGCAATTCTTCCTTGAATAGTTTTTAAATTTGTTAACATACCACCTAACCATCTTTGGTTAACATAGTACATACCACAACGCTCTGCTTCTGATTTAATAGAATCTTGAGCTTGTTTCTTAGTTCCTACGAATAGAACCTTGCCGCCTTCAGCTACACAGTTTTTGATTGCATTGTATGCATCATCTACTTTACCAACAGACTTTTGTAAGTCGATGATATATATTCCGTTTCTCTCTGTGTAGATGTACTCTGCCATCTTAGGGTTCCATCTTCTTGTTTGGTGTCCGAAATGTACACCTGCTTCAAGTAATTGTTTCATTGATATTACGCTCATATCTTACCTCCATGGTTTAATCTTCCATTATCCTCTTATTTTTAGTTTTACCAATAGGCACCATTCTAAAAATCAGATAATGTGTTTATTTTTTTCACCGAGTGCAATTATATCATAGTAACACACTGGTTTCAAGCACTTTTTACATATTGTACTATAATATTAGAATTATTAATATTATTAATTACTTAATTGGCTGCAAACTGTCCTATTAGATGTCCATCTGTTGTATCCATATTATAATACCAAGTGCCATCTGTTATTAGTCCTCTTGCTACCATTCCGTTCCAATGGTAGAATACCACTCTTCCATATTGGTCATAGCTAAATCCACTGTTTTCAAGACTTCCATCTGCTGTTGCATGCCCTAAGTCTCCACCTTTATCAAACTTAAAATATTCATTCTGCTTCATTTTTCCATTACCATCTAAGTAATAGGCTTTACCATTTCTAAATGTTATTACATCTTTATATAAATATCCTGATGAATCAAAGTAACATGTATAACCTACACTAGAACAATATTGGAATTTATCAAATAACTCATGTCCTTTATCATCAAAGTATATTAGATGTACTCCATCTGGATGATAAGTTAATTTATTCTTCATTGGTGTTCCATCAGCTTGAAGGTAGTATGTATATTCTCCATCGAAGAAGAATATATTTGTCATCTTAAGTCCACCTAAGTAATAATATTTACCATTCCACTCACCGCCATATTTATTAATGCTATAATAATCACTCTTTTTAATGGTAAATGTTTTTGTAACACTTTCTATATAATATCCTTTTCCTGTTACTGTGACTGTTGCTTTTCCAACACTCTTATTATTAAAATATTCTACTGTATAATCAGTTCCTTCTTCTAATATTTTTGTATCATCTTTTAATACTATCTTAGGCTTCTTTTCTAATCCATCATATATATACTCTGTTGCTGATAATGATACCTTTACTTTACCTATACTTTTTTTAATTGTATATGTTTTTGTAATAGTTCCTGAATAAATACCTTTACCTGTAATAGTTGCTGTTGCTGTTCCTGCATTTATGTTATTGGTGTATGCAACTGTATAATCTGTTCCCTTTGTTAATGTTGTAGAACCATCTTTTACTGTTACAGTTGGCTTTTTTTCTGTTCCATCATATATATATTCGGTTGCTGATAAAGATGCTTTCATTTCACTAATGCTTTTTGTAATATAATATGATTTTTTAATGGTTCCAGTATAATCACCTTTACCTGTAATTGTAACTGTGGCTGTTCCTAAATTTATGTTATTAGCATATACAACTGTATAATCCGTTCCTCTTGTTAATATAGTAGAACCATCCATAACTGTTACTATTGGACACTTTGCTGTATTACTATATATGTATATTGTTTTTGATAGAGTTACTGTACATACTGCAACACTATATTTATAATTAAGCTTATTTGCTTTAGCATATTTTCCTACATAACTACCTTTGTTACAATATATTACAAAATCACTTGCAGTATTATAAAATGCTTCATCCCCTATTGATATTACACTGCTTGGTATTGTTGCTTTAGTAAGATTTCTACATCCATCGAATGCCGAATTACCTATACTTGTTACACTATTTGGTATTGTTACTTTAGTAAGACTTCTACATCCATCGAATGCCAAATCACCTATACTTGTTACACTATTTGGTATTGTTATACTAGTAAGTCCTGTACACAAAAAAAATGCATAATCATCTATACTAGTTACACTATTTGGTATTGTTATACTAGTAAGACTCGTGCAACTTTTAAAAGTAGATTTTTTTATTTCTGTTATACCCTTTGGAATATTTATAGTAGTAAGTCCTTGACAACTTCCAAAAGCATATTCCCCTATACTTTTTACACTATTGGGTATTGTTACACTAGTAAGACTTTCACACAAATAAAAAGCATAATTACCTATACTGGTTACACTATCAGGTATTGTTATACTAGTAAGTTTTATACAATTAAAAAACACAGAATTGCCTATTGAGGTTACACTGTTTGACATATTCAGTGTAGTAAGACTTGTACAATTAGAAAATGCAGAATTGCCTATTGAGGTTACACTGTTTGGTATTGTCATAATTTCAATACTTTTACAATTAGAAAATGCATAATCTCCTATCCAGGTTACTCCATTTGGTATTATCACATCAGTAAGACTTGTACATCCACCAAACACATGATCTTGTATTGTTCTCACACTATTGGGTATTATTATCTTTTTAAGACTTGTACAGCCATAAAATGCAGAATTTCTTATATTTATTACACCATTTGGTATTGTTACTGTAGTAAGACTTGTACAATTTCGAAAAGCAGCAAAATCAATATTAACTACAATTTTCCCATCAATTTTACTGGGAATAGTAATACTTGTACTACTACCTGTATATCCAGTTATAGTCACACGATCTAAAAATTCTGTATATGTATAATCTCCAGATTGTAAACCTACAACATCTGAATCTTCACCTACTTCTTCTGCGATTTCTTTTGTTGGTTCACTAGTTGTTTCCTCAGTTATTTCCTCTATAGTAGTTTCTATTTCATCATCAATTACTATATCTTCTAATTCTTCAGTACTTATATCTAATATTTCTTCCTCAGTACTTACATCTACACTGTCTACTTCTTCTGCTTTAACAATAAAATTAGGCATTACTACATTACATAAAAGCATTGCTATTAATAATCCACTTACATATTTTTTCATACTCTTCTCTCTTCACCCTCTGTTATTACTTTTCTTGCTACAGTTCCCTTTAATTGATAATATACTACAATAACCAATATATCATATCTTAAATCAACATTCAATAAGGGACCATTAGCTGATAGCGTATATTAAAAATACTTTGTGTTTTACTATACAAAAAAACATGCAGAAACTCATTATAAGAGCAATTTCTACATGTCTAAACTGTAATAATATTATTCTGTAACCAAGCTATATGCCGATATTTTTCGTATCTTCAAAGTAATAAGCATTGAGGCAATATATGCTATTATAGCTAACCCAATACTAAATATAATAATCCAATCTGGCATAATAATATAATTTGTCTTTGCAATACCCATACCGCTTTGAACTAGTGACATAATTGGATTACCTGTCAAAACGCCTATTATACTCCCTAGTATTATTCCTATTATTATAGATGGCATAACAGAAAATGCTATCTGATTCATAAGTTTAATTGTTGTATATCCAATTGCTTTTTGTATGCCAAGCTCACGTCTTTGCCTTATTACTAATGCGTTAAGTACAAAATATAATACCAATATAATAATTGCAAAAGATACACCAAGTATAGCAACACCTACTTTAGAAACAATACCTGTATACATACCCATTCCTTCTTCAAATTCTTTATCTTCATTATAACTTTTTACAATAATATCTCCATAATCATCTAAAATTGATTGTAGATATTTAGCAGTATCAACATCATCATCAAGATATATATATAAGTTATTAAGAATATAGTCTGGACAAAGTTTTAAATATCCATTATAAGTCATAGATGATGTCATTCCTCCAAAAGACATACCTTGTTGAAATCCTGTTATAAGATATTCTTTTTCCTCTAATTGATATTTTACAGTTACTGTATCACCTATATTCTTTTCCATAAGTTTTGCAGCACTTCCATTTATAGCAATTTCATTATCATGAATTGGATATCTACCTTCATATATAGTATTTGTTCTTCTATTACTATAATCTATCATAACCGTATTATGAATTGTAAGCCCTTCAATTGTAATTGTATTATAATTGCTTATATATTGTGCATATTCTATTCCTTCACGTTTCTTTATTTCATTTAAAAAAGTATCATTATCTATCATTTCTGTATCAATCTGTAATAATATATTAGACACCTCCATGCCCGGTGATTCTGCAAAGGCAGTTTTATCAACTGTTGTATTATAAAACATTATTAATCCAAAAACACCTACAAAGGTAACAGAAAGTGTAATAATACAAATCATTATACTTTGCTTTACATTTTGCATAATTGATTTCATTCCTAGTATAACACTAAGGCCACCTTTAGTTTTATCAAGTGGAAAATAATTTTTCTTGAAGTTGTGTGTAGTTATACCCCCTCTAAGTGCTATTATTGGATTAATGAATTTAATTTTTGTAGCAGTAGTAAGCGAAATCACTATAACAAAAATCAGAATTATCACTAAAGTTGCTATGGCATCTATTAAATCAAAACCTTGTTCCCATTTAAGGGCTGATTGACCAGAAAGCACATCTGCAATCCATGGCAATGCTACATATGACAATGCTATTCCTATAATACATCCTATAATTGAAATTATTAAAAATTGTAATACAATTGAGAATATAATTTGCTTTGTGGTATAACCAATAGCTTTTAAAGAACCAATTTTTGTCATATCTTCCTCAATACTATTTTTAATTCTAAATCGAATTACTATAATACATATAATAGTAATAATTAAAGATAATGCAACCATCATAACTGCAATAATAGAAGCCATCATTGTTCTACTATATTTACATAATGAAAGGTGAATACAGAAAAGTGATGTAGACAAATTATTATCACCCTTAATTTCTGAACTTATATTATTTACTATATATTCATTTACATCTGTTTCAACAACAGCAATATCTTTATATAAATTAATCTGACATACCATACATTTATTATCTGTACTATCTAAGATACGATTAAATTCATATTCTGAAAAATATCCACTTATTACTCCCATATCTGGACTTGCATAATATATATCTTCTATAAATCCTTTAATAGTGTATTCCTTTTCTCCATTACCAAAATCTATTGTCAATTTATCATTAAGTTCATATCCCCATTCAACGTTAAAATAATATCCTACATAAATAGAATTATCATCAAGAGGTAGATATTCTCCAACAAATTTTTTCTTAGTTAAGTTACGTTCTACATCATTATTAAAAAATAACATAATATTGTCTATTTCTTTATTATCCGCTTTCTTCACACGTACATTTCTAGGAATAGAATATTCATTTTCTACTTCTTTAACGTTATTATGATTTTCTATAAATGATAATAAATCATCATTATAGTACTGAAATGGAATTGTCATATAACAATCACTTGTATTAAGCTCATCGGCTGTTTTATCAAAAAACGAATTATAATTTAAGAACATTAAAAGTCCTAGATTAAGTACTATTGCTGCAATAATTAGCATAATTCCCAATGAAATAGTATGCGCCTTACTTTTTCGTATATTTGACATGGCAAGCATATAGATTTTACTCATACTTACCACCCCATTTCATTTAGGAATGCTTGAAGCTTAGCTTGACGTTCCTTATTTCCACTTTCATATTTACCCAAATCACATATACCATTAATGACACCATCTTTCATATATAATATACGATTGCCACGTCTTGCTGACTTCAAATCATGAGTAACCATAACAATACTTTGACCATTATCATTCTGCTCAGTAAGTACATCAAGTGCAGCCTTACCTGCTGCTGAATTAAGGGAACCTGTAGGTTCATCTGCAAATACTATTTTAGGTTGATTAATAAGTGCACGCACAATTGCTGCTCTTTGTGCCTCTCCACCAGAAAGCTGTGTAGGGAACTTGCTCCATATATTTTCTTCAATACCCACTTGGGTAAGTAACTGATTAGCACGTTCGGTAATCTCTCGCCTATTCTTACTTATTAGTAAGCCACAAGCAAGAATATTATCAAGTATACTCATACTATCAATCAAATACATTTGTTGAAAAACAAAACCACAGTTTTTACGTCTAAAAACCGCAAGACTATCATTTGATAAATTAGATATATCTTCATTTAATACACTGATTTTTCCTAAGGTTGGTTTATCCATTCCTGATAGTGCATATAGAAATGTTGATTTTCCTGCTCCTGATGATCCCATTATAACTGTAAAATCTCCATCGTAGATTTCAACATCAAGATTTTTCAAAACATGTTGTTGTACTCCTCCATTTGAAAAGGTCTTACATAACTTTTCTGTTTTTATAATTACATTACTCATAAAATATCCTTTCTGTTAACAAAGATTCCCGCCTTGTGGGAATCTCGCACCGAGCGCGGTCGCATCAGCGACATAATTCCTTCCAAGCGAGTGCGCATCCTGTGCGGAGTGCTTTTTTGTATAATAGGAAATTCGTAGGAATTTCCTATTATACAAAAATAAGACTGTATTAGCTACAATCTTATTTTAGCAAACCCTTCCTTAACAGGTCTTGAAACAATCCTTAACCAATCCTTAAATATCATATCTTTTTCAGAACAAAATTATACTAATTTAATCATAAGTATAACTTTAAAACCATTATTAATGTTTTCACACATTATATCTCCTTGCATTTTATCCATAAGATAATGTGATATATAAAGTCCTAAACCTGTACCAGATTTTCCTTCTGAATTTTTGGCACGATAAAATTTATTGAATAATAATGATATTTCATCTTTAATTACACCATTTCCAAAATCAATAAATTCAATAATCATATATTCATCTTCACAAAATGAATTCAACTCTATATTTGTTCCTGCATACTTATATGAATTACTAATAATATTATCAATAACCTGTGTTAATCTATTAATATCTGCATATATAAGACATTCTTCAATATGAACATCTTCTATTTTATTAAAATAATCTGCAGAGCTTATTATATCATATATAACCAAACTACTCTGCTCTGTCACTTCTACCTTTAATTCCTGTAATTCTTCTAATGTAGCATTAAACATATTTGTAATAAGTGTATTTATTTGATCGGCTTTCTGACCTATTGTATCTAAATGATGTAAATAATTTGTACTGATTTCCTTCTCACTAACCGCTTTGGCAACAAGCAGTTCTGACACTGCTTTTATTGATGCAACTGGTGTCTTTATATCATGACTAAGACTAGCAACCAATTCTTTTTTACTTTTATTAGCCTGCCTCTCAGCTTGACGTGCTGACTTTAATTCTTCTCTCATAATGTCAAAGCTTTCTGTAAATGCACCAAAAATATTTTTCTTATCCATTTCAAGAGGCACTTCTAGATCTCCTGCTGCAACATTTTTAGCAAAACCTTGTAATTTATTAAATGGTCTATATATGACTATGTATATATAATACGCGAATATTATACATATAATTATAGAAATAGAAATTATAATAAAACAGGTTTTATATATATTAATTCTGTGTAATTGTAAACTTTCATTATAATCATTATATATTATTAACTTCCCTAATAATTCATTATTATTATAAATATCTACAATTGTATCACGATGAGAAATTGCTGAGTTAATATCAGTATT
>JAVBSN010000095.1:0-15924 GCA_031547045.1 Lachnospiraceae bacterium | reverse complement strand
AATTACATGAGCTTATAAGAGAATATTCTATGGAAGCTGGTAGAATGGTAAAACAAGAAGGTAAAGAAAATAACCTTGTAGAGTTAATAGCAAATGATCCTGCATTTAATATGACAGTATAGCAAATAGAAGCAATTCTTGAGCCTAAGAACTTTGTAGGACGTGCTCCAGAACAAACAGAAGAATTCATAACAGAAATAGTTAATCCACTATTAGAAGCTAATAAAGATATATTAGGTCTTACAGCAGAGATTAACGTATAAGGATAAAAATATAGGAGTATATCAATTAATTGATATACTCCATTTTTATTAGATATAGATAATTGTAACTCCTGCAAAACTTACTTCACCAGTTAAGGTTACAGTAGGTGAACCAGTTGAAGAATTCTTGTTTTTTTCTTCTATTGCACCAAATGAAACACTAGATTGACAGATAACATTCCATTCTTTAGGTATAAATAATTCTACACCTCCAAAAGAAACTTGAAGTTCTATAGTAGCATTTCCTTTTTGAATAATAGCATTATCAAAATATACTTTCATAGCACCAAAGCTACTTTCTAAGTTAGCATATTGAAAATCATCTGAGTTTACATATTTGATGGTAGAACCAAAATTACTCTTGCAATATATGTTATTTCCATCTTCACCATTCTCTACTCGCTCAAAGCCCTCTTCAAAATCAGTTTTCTTGTGGGACATTCTATCATGCCACATTTTATGATAGTGCTTGTGAAATAATATTGAAAATCCAATAGAACCTAAAAGTGCAGCACCAAGTACAGTCCAAGGAGTAATATCAGTAAGTCCTAGTTGTTTATCAAATAAGATACATATAAAAGCTAGTGGAAATAAAATACCTGTAAAATTTAACTTAGGAATGCTTTTAATTATTATAGCTACAAGGAATATTGTACATATAATTTTAAAAGTACCTACAGATGCTAACATTCCTAACTGACCTATAACTAAGAAAACTCCAGCAAGTATAAAAAATATACCCCAAAAAATCTTTTCACCTTTCATTAATAAAACCTCTTTTCTTCTAATTTATTTTTTAATGGTTTATAGTAGTGTCTAGAGACAAAAACTTGTTTATGAGTATGTTGAAATTCAACAATACTAGAAGCAGTTATATTTTTACTTATTGAATACACCTTATTTGTATTTAATATAGTAGATTTTGATATTCTCATAAAGTGTCCTGGTAGATATTCTTCTAATTCATACAATTTGTGTTTTACTTGATATACATCATCAATAGTATGTGCACATATACTACTGCCAGATGTTTCAAAAAACAAAATGTTCTCTAATTGAAGATAATATTCAGTATCACCTTTAAAAAATACAAAACTTTGATTTTTAAATATGTGTTCTGATATTATTTGTTGCAATCTTTGAATCTCAGGAGTTAAATTATTGCAACTAATAATTATTTCATCTTCAGTTATATGATTGTTAAGTTCAATTCGTATTTTCATATCTATCATCTCCGCTCCATAAACACAGTATGGGGTATTTTATTTTGAAAGTAAAGAGATTTTAGGTAAGAGGTAAAAAAGAAGAGGTAAGAGGTGAAAATGTATCATAATAAAGATAATAAGTATATATATTATGTATATTATGGTATGGTTTTTTAATAATTAAAATGGTATAATTTAATAGTCAAATTTGTTTAAGAAGGAGGAGGCGTATTGGAGAAGATTTATTTGGCTTGTATAGTGATTGGAATAGTTATCCCATTGTTTAGCTTAGTTGCAGATTTTATTGATGGCTTTTGTGATTTATTATCTTTTGATTTTCTAGATATAGATATTGGTGATGATTTGCAAGTTTCACTATTACCACTTTCGATAAATAGTATATGTGCTGGATTATTATTTTTTGGAGGTACGGGTTGGTTGTTAAATTATTCAACTAATTTAACTTTATTAATAGTAAATATTATAGCGGGGGTAATTGGTTATTTAATAGCAATAATAATACAAACTATGATAAAAAAATTAAAACGAATAGAAAATACAACTCTAAGTGAAGAACAATTACTTCTAAATAAGGCTAAGGTAATTAATAAAATACCAGAAGATGGATTAGGTGCTATTAGCATAGAATTACCAAATAGTTCATCAGTAAGTTATCCTGCTAAATCTAGAGAAGGAATTAGTATACCACAAGAAACTGTTGTTGAAATAATTGAAATTAACAATGGAATTGCAATAGTGCAATCAGAGAAATGGCTAGAAGATAAATATGAGAGATAAAAATTAAAGGAGAAGTGGATTATGGAAGATTTAAGTTATTTAATTATCATTGCGGCTGTAGTAATAGGTGTTGTTTTAATCCTATCAGTTATATTATCAATGTGGAAAAAAGTACCACAAGATAAAGCAGCAGTTGTTACTGGTTTGCGTAAGAAGGTTATCACTGGTGGTGGTGGATTAGTTATTCCAGTATTAGAGAGAATTGATTACATATCACTTGGTAATATTCAATTAGATGTTCGTACAGAAGAAAGTATGTCATCACAAGGTGTACCAATTGGAGTTGTAGGTACAGCAGTAATTAAAGTTAAGAATGAGCAAAGTAGTATATTTAAGGCAATAGAGCAATTTACAGGAAGAAATGAGCAACAGATTGAAGCAGGAATAAGAGAAACTGCTATGAATGTACTTGAAGGTAAGCTACGTGAAATTGTATCAACTATGACAGTTGAAGAAATATATAGAGATAGAGAAACATTTTCATCTAAAGTACAAGAAGTGGTTGGAACTGAACTTGCAGAGATGGGACTTGAAGTAAAAGTATTTACTATTAAGGATATTAATGATAGAAATGGTTACATAGAAGCATTAGGTGTTAAGCAGATAGTTGATAAGAAAAAGGATGCAGAGATAGCTAAAGCAGAGGCTGCTAGAGAAGCACAGATTGAGACATCTAAAGCTAAAAGAGCTGGTGAAGAAGCAAGATTAGTTGCAGAGTCAGAAATATCTGAAGCTGCTAAGAAGAAAAATGTTCGTGAAGCAGAATATAGATTAGAGCAAGAGACTTCAAAAGCAAGAGCAGATGCAGCTTACGAGATACAGAGAAATATTACTTTGAAAGAAGTAACAGCATCAGAGATGGATGCAGAGTTATTAAAGCAAGAGAGACAAAAAGATATTGAAGCAGCACAAGTTCAGATTCAGATTATTAAAGAGCAAAAGGCTATTGAATTAGCTCAGAAACAAGCTGAGAGAACTAAAGAATCACTTAGAGCTCAAGTAGTAGAGCCAGCACAAGCCGAGAAAGAAAAACAAATAGCAGAGGCAGAGGCAAGAGCTGAATCAAAGAAAGCAGAGGCAGCAGCAGAGGCAGAGGCAGTTGCAATAAAGGCTAAAGCAGAAGCAGAGGCAATAAGACTTAATGGTCTTGCAGAAGCAGAGGCAATAAGAGCTAAAGCACTTGCAGAGGCAGAAGGTATTAAAGCAAGGGGTCTTGCAGAAGCAGAAGCAATGGAGAAGAAAGCAGAAGCATATAAGAAATATACAGGTGCAGCAGTTGCAGAGATGCTTATTAATGTTCTTCCAGAGGTTGCAGAGCAAATTGCTAAACCACTTAGTGCTATTGATAAGGTTACAGTTATTGATTCAGGGACAGGTGATAGTGGAGTTTCTTCTATAGGCGGATATGTACCAGCAGTAATGGCTAAAACTATGGAAGCTATGAAAGAGACAACAGGCATTGATTTATCAGAGATAATAAAAGCTGATACATATGATGCAAAGGTTAATAAAAATGTAAATATTACTGGATTAGAAAATGCGACTCAAGTAAATGTAGACATTAAAAAAGAAGATTTATAGGCGTAATATGCTTATGCATATTTGATAGAAGGCGATATGGAGATATGATCTCTGTATCGCCTTTGCTAATTTTAGTTGAAATATATAATATACTTAATATATAATATACTTATACATTGGCAATAAGATATAAGGAGAAGTTATATGAATGTAAATTTAGAATACTATAAAATATTTTATTATGTTGCAGAATATAAAAGAATTACTCTGGCAGCAAGGGAATTGTGTATATCACAGCCAGCAGTAAGTCAAGCAATTAAGCAATTGGAACAAGAAATAGGGATGGATTTATTTATTAGAACATCCAAGGGTGTTGTGTTAACACAGGCTGGAGAAACTTTATATACATTTGTAAAAGAAGGATATGAGAAGATACTAATGGGAGAGCGTAAGCTTAGAGAACTAACTAATATGGAATATGGAGAGGTTAGAATAGGAGCAAGTGATATGACATTAAAATTTTATCTGCTTCCTTATCTAGAAAAATTTCATCAAATGTATCCGAATATTAAAGTTAATGTTACAAATGCACCTACACCAATGACTATAGAGCATTTATATGCGGGAAGAATAGATTTCGGAATCGTAACTTCACCAGTGCCGATTGATAGTAGGTTAGATGTTACAAGGGCTAGAGAAGTAAAAGATATATTTGTAGCAGGAAATGGATTTGTTCATTTGAAAAACAAAGTATTGGACTACAAAGAATTAGAGGAATTGCCAGTAATAATATTGGAAAATAAAACAAGTACAAGGGTTTATGTAGATGAATTTTTGAAAAGTAAGGGAGTTGTACTTACTCCAGAATTTGAATTAGCTACTAGTGATATGATTGTTCAATTTGCAAGCAGAAATCTTGGAATAGGAGCAGTTGTAGAGGATTTTGCTACAAAGGATATAGAAGAAGGCAATGTATTTAGATTGAAATTTAGCGAAGATATACCTAAGAGGCAAATGTATGTAATAAGTGATAATAAGATTGGAATGAGTTTAGCTGCAACTAAGCTTATGGAAATAATAAGATAGTGAACTAGATATAAGTACAGGTTATAATAAATATAAATAATATTGATTTTACTTATAAAACTCTCTATTATATAATATCAAAGTAATAGAGTTTATATTACATAATTTCTATGGAGAAAAGTGAGGATATTTTAATGGTTAAAGCAGTAGTTGGAGCAAATTGGGGTGATGAAGGAAAAGGCAAGATTACAGATATGTTAGGAGAATCTTCTGACATTATTGTTAGATTCCAAGGTGGGGCAAATGCAGGACATACTATAGTTAATAACTATGGAAAGTTTGCACTACATACATTGCCATCAGGAGTATTTTATGATCATACAACAAGTATAATAGGAAATGGTGTAGCACTTAATATTCCTGTTTTATTTAAAGAAGTAAGTAGCATAGTTGAGAAGGGTGTACCAATGCCTAAAATACTAGTATCAGATAGAGCACAAATAGTTATGCCTTATCACATATTGTTTGATGAATATGAAGAGGAAAGATTAGCAGGAAAATCTTTTGGTTCTACCAAATCAGGTATAGCTCCTTTCTATTCAGATAAGTATGCAAAGATAGGTTTTCAGGTAAGTGAATTATTTGATGAAGAAGCGTTAAAAGAAAAGATTGAAAGAGTTATAGCAACTAAAAATATATTATTAGAGCATTTATACAAGAAACCATTACTTAAGGTTGAAGATATATTTGCAACATTAATGGAATATAAGAAAATGGTTGAGCCATATGTATGTGATGTATCAGCATACTTGTATGAAGCCATTAAAGAAGGAAAGAATATCTTATTAGAAGGACAATTAGGTTCACTAAAGGATCCTGATCATGGAATATATCCAATGGTTACATCTTCATCAACATTAGCTGCATATGGAGCAATTGGTGCAGGCATACCTCCATATGAGATAAAGCAAATTATTACAGTATGTAAAGCATATTCAAGTGCTGTAGGAGCTGGTGCATTTGTAAGCGAGATATTTGGAGATGAAGCAGATGAGTTAAGAAGACGTGGTGGTGACGGTGGTGAATACGGTGCTACAACAGGAAGACCTAGAAGAATGGGTTGGTTCGATGTTGTTGCTTCAAAATATGGCTGTAGAATACAAGGAACAACTGATGTTGCATTTACAGTATTAGATGTATTAGGATACTTAGATGAGATACCAGTATGTGTTGGATATGAAATAGATGGAGAAATAACTACTGAATTCCCAACAACTACTAAGTTAGAGAAAGCAAAGCCAGTATTAGAAGTACTTCCAGGTTGGAAATGTGATATTGATGGAATAAGAGATTACAACCAACTTCCCGAGAACTGTAGAAAATATATTGAATTTGTTGAAGAGAAACTTGGTTTCCCAATTACAATGATTTCAAATGGTCCAGGAAGAGAAGATATAATATATAGAAAGTAGTTATAATTACGGCAGGTTCTTGATGGAATCTGCCGTAATTGAAAGTTGGGAGGAGCATATGCAATATAAAGTAAAGAAGAATAAATATAATAGATATGCATTTAGATTTGCGGCATTAATATTTGTTATTGTGGGCATTGTAAGTGTTTTTGGATTTTATATCAATATAAAAAATGGTCAGAGGATATACGCTGCAGTAACAGGTGTATTAATTGCAGTATGTGTATCGTATGGGGTATATTTAATAAAAGAGACATGTAAGATTACGGCATATGACATAGCATATGCTTTTGAAAGTGATATGATTAGAATGTCTACCGTACGAGGAGAACGTAAATTAAAATATGAAGATATAGATGATATAGGATTAGTTGTACCGTCACCAGATATAGATTATATAATTATACAAATAAAAACATCAAAGATACAGTATGTAATTCCTTTTATTGATAACAGTCAATATGGATATAAAATATATGATTTTTTAAAAAGTAAGGTTGATGAAGATGAAGCATAAAATATTAGAAGTTTTAAAAAATGAAAACGAATATGTATCAGGTCAAGAACTATGCGACATGTTTAATGTTTCAAGAACCGCTATATGGAAAAATATTAAATCTCTTAAAGCAGAAGGTTATGAGATTGATTCGGTAAATAATAAAGGTTATAGATTAATAACATCACCTAATAGCATAAATGAAGTAAGTATTAAAAGTGAGCTTAATACAGAGTGGATAGGTAAATATATTGAATATTATGATGAAATTAATTCAACTAACATAAGAGCTAAGCAGTTAGGAGAAGAAAATGGGGAGAATGGTAGTGTTATTATAGCTAATACTCAAACAAATGGAAGAGGTAGAAGGGGTAATAAATGGGAATCTAAAAAGGGGGATTCTATTTCATTTACAATTCTATTACGTTCTGAGATTGAGGCAGAAAAAGCTTCAGGATTAACCTTAGTTGCGGCTATGGCTGTTGCAAGTGCTATGAATAATATTGAAGGAATAGAAGCCAAGATTAAATGGCCAAATGACATAGTTGTTAATGGTAAAAAGGTAGTTGGCATATTGACTGAAATGAGTACAGATATGGAATATGTTAATTATGTAGTAGTAGGTATTGGCATTAATGCTAATACAGAAGAATTTCCAGAAGAGATAAGAGATATAGCTACGTCTTTAAAGCTAGAAGTTGGAGAGGAAATTAATAGAAGTAGGCTTATAGCAGATACGTTATATGATTTTGAAAAATATTATAAAATATTTATGCAAACAGGTGACTTAACTTTATTAAGTGAGGAATATAATAATCTTTTGGTTAATAAGGATAAAGAGGTTTATATATTTGGCAAGAAAAATGAAGTAAATAAAATAAAGAGAATAGCTGTAGGAATTGATAAAGATGGAGGGCTTATAGTTAAAAATGAAAAGGGTGACTTTGAAAAAATAATCTCAGGAGAGGTTTCAGTACGAGGAATCTATGGTTATATTTAATAATATAAGCTATATCAGAAGTTACACTTTATTTTGTTAATTTTAAATTTGATTAAGTAAAAAAATGTTGTTTTGAGGCATTGTTTAATATATAATATTAAGTGGATGAAATTTACTAAATAAATAAGGGAGGACATTATAATGTCATATGTTGATGAAGTATTAGAACTACTTAAGAAGAAAAACGCAAGCGAGCCAGAGTTTTTACAAGCAGCGGATGAAGTGCTTAATTCTCTTCGTCCAGTAATTGAAGCTAACGAGGATGCTTACAGAAAAGAAGCTTTACTTGAAAGACTTTGCGAGCCAGAGAGACAATTCAAGTTTAGAGTACCTTGGGTAGACGATAAGGGTCAAGTTCAAGTAAATGTTGGTTATAGAGTACAATTTAATTCAGCAATTGGACCATACAAGGGAGGTTTAAGACTTCATCCTTCTGTAAATATAGGTATTATCAAGTTCTTAGGTTTTGAGCAAATCTTTAAGAACTCTTTAACTGGTCTACCAATCGGTGGTGGTAAAGGTGGTTCTGATTTCGATCCTAAGGGCAAATCAGATAGAGAAGTTATGGCATTTTGTCAAAGCTTTATGACAGAACTTTGCAAGTACATTGGTGCTAACACAGATGTTCCGGCTGGTGATATAGGTACTGGAGCTAGAGAAATCGGTTATATGTATGGACAATATAAGAGAATTAAAGACGTATACGAAGGCGTTCTTACTGGTAAAGGTTTAACTTATGGTGGATCATTAGCTAGAACAGAAGCTACAGGATATGGTTTATTATACTTAACAAAAGAAATGTTAAAATGTAATGGTATTGACATAGCAGGTAAGACAGTAGCAGTATCTGGTTCAGGTAACGTTGCTATCTATGCTACTCAAAAAGCTCAAGAAATGGGTGCTAAAGTTATTACTGTATCAGACTCAACTGGTTGGGTATATGATTCAGAAGGAATTGATGTAGCATTATTACAAGAAGTAAAAGAAGTTAAACGTGCTAGATTAACTGAGTATGTAGCTGCTAGACCAAGTGCTGAGTACCACGAAGGTAAGGGAGTATGGTCAGTTAAGTGTGACATCGCTCTTCCATGTGCAACTCAAAATGAATTACTTATCGATGATGCTAAACAATTAGTAGCTAACGGTTGTATAGCAGTTGCGGAAGGTGCTAACATGCCTACTACATTAGATGCAACTAAGTACTTACAAGAGAACAAAGTATTATTTGCTCCTGGTAAGGCTGCAAATGCTGGTGGCGTTGCTACTTCAGCTCTTGAAATGTCTCAAAACAGTGAGAGATTAAGCTGGACATTTGAAGAAGTTGATTCTAAGCTTCAAACAATTATGGTTAATATCTTCCACAACTTAGATGACGCTGCTAAGCGTTACAATATGGAAGGTGACTATGTAGCAGGTGCTAACATTGCTGGTTTTGAAAAAGTTGTAACAGCAATGACTGCTCAAGGAATCGTATAATATATAAATAAATATTGAATTAAGCTATCCCCTATTTTATAATTATAAAGTAGGGGATTTTTTAGTGTAACCTTTTATATTGTTTATAAGTAATTATAATGTGTAGTGAAATTATATGAAGAAGGGTTAGGAAATTATTATGAAGAAAATAGGAAGTTTTATTATGTTGGTATATTTGTTTGTGGTGGCAACTTATATAATAGGGTTTTATACGACTAAATAGTAGTTTTTACAAATTGGATGAAATGCTAATTTCTATTTATCCAATTAATAAATTTGAAGTAATTGTTTTTATTATAATATATATAGTAGCATATTTTACTTTTTGTTACGCAATGAAGCATATATTTTTTGAGAGAGAGAAGAGAGATATAACTAATATAAAAATAGAAGGATTAGATAAGATTAAGAAAAACATATGGAAGTTGATTTTGCTACATATATTGCCATACACTATATTAGGTATATTTGTGCTAATAGGGTTTTCATTGCCTAGAGAACTTGATATTTTGGCAAGTACTTTTGTTATAGCTTTTATAGTTTCTGTAATTATATTACCGCTTTATTTATTATGTACTACTTGTATTTTTATAAGAAAGAATAATATAATTGGTATTAGAAATAAGTTGATAATGTTGTTTGTTTCAATAGTTACAATTTTTTATGTTAATTTTGTAATAAGCTCTGTATTTTGTGATCTGCCCCAATATTTATTAGGATTAATTAATGTAGTTGATACGGAATCATTATTAGCTATGGCGATTTATAATATATTACTGATTATAATAACAGTGGGTTTGCATCTGATGATTTATATTGTAATGTATGTGGTTGATAAGAAAAAAATTAGAGAATAAGTAGAATTTGATGGAGAAGGTTAGGAACAAATAGGTATTTGTGGTAAAGAAAAATCCATGCTATTCATGATTATAAATTTCGAAAACTTCATCACCGATATTAAAGAAGAGTATAATATCAAGGTCTTCTTCGGTTTCAAAACAGGTCTTTAATTGGACTCTATTCTCATCAAGTTTAATAACCTGATGTATGGGATAAGTTATGTCGCATGAACGATTAAAGGAAATTCTATAAAACATACCAGCAGTTATTTCATATATGGATTCGCCTTCAAGTAATAAAACTTTCTCTTGTTTTAGTGGAATACATTTTTGGATATGTATTAATGCTACTAAGTCTTTAGCCACGACAATTCCCCCTTATAATAATGATAATATAATACATATAGGATTTAGGGATTCAATGAGTATACATTATTGATATAAATTAGTGCATAGTATTTTTTAAAGTACTTGCAACAGATACTATAATACGATAAAATACTTATGTTAAAATAAACATATATTTTGTAAGGAATTGAGGACAATAATATGTATGAAGAAAGTATAGTGTTATGTGGTTCGAATCATTATGAACAAAAATATTATCTTAATGAAGATTTCTTTGGATTACCAGAAGAGATAAAGAAAGAGCTTAATATTATGTGTGTTCTATTTACAGAGGATATTGGTGGAATACTTACTATGGAGTTTAATGAAGATGGTGAACTTAATTTTGTGACAAGAGCTGATGAAGGTGACTTATTATATGATGATATTGGAAGTGTGCTTAAAGTAAAACAATATCGTGAGGATAAGAGAGAGTTATTAGAAGGCTTAGAGATGTATTATAAGGTTTTTGTACTAGGAGAAGAATACGAGGAGGACAAGTAATATGATAAGACATGCTGTTATATTTGGAATAAGAGGCGATAATGGATTAAATGGAATAGAGAAAGCAAAAGAGCTTAGAGAATTATTACTTGGCTTAGACGGCAAGATTCCTGGATTAGTAAGAATTGAAGTAGGAGTTAATCACCCTTCTGCACCAGAAGACAATGCAGAATTAATACTTATATGTGATTTTAATTCTATTGAAGATTGTGCTATGTATCAAATACATCCAGCACACGTTGAAGTAGCAAAAGAAATAGGTAAATATAAAACAACACGTTCATGTGTTGATTGGGAGATTTAATATATGTTATTTGTAATTGATGTAGGAAATACTAATATAACAATTGGTTTGTTTGATGAAGAGAAGTTGTTAGGTACATTTAGAATGACAACTAAGTTACCTAGAACATCAGATGAATATGGTATATTTTTAAGTGAATTAATGACAACAAGAGGATATGACATTAGCAGATTAGAAGCAGTAGTTGTTGCGTCAGTTGTTCCTAATGTTATGCATTCATTAAATAGTGGTATAGTAAAATACCTTAATAAAAAACCTATGATAGTAGGTCCTGGCACTAGGACAGGAATTAAGATTATGACAGAAAACCCCAAAGAATTAGGAGCAGATAGAATAGTAGATGCAGTAGCAGCTTATGAACTTCATGGAGGACCTGTTTTAGTAATTGATTTTGGAACGGCTACTACTCATGATTTAATATTGGAAGATGGATCATTTGTTGCAGGAGTTACATCACCAGGAATTAGACTTGCAGCAAATGCTTTGTGGAATGGAACTGCTAAGCTTCCTGAGATAGAGATAAAGAAGCCAGATACAATTATGGCAAAAAATACAGTTACAAGTATGCAAGCAGGATTAATATATGGTACTATTGGTCAAACAGAGTATATAATTAAGAAGGTTAAGAAAGAAGCAAAACTAGATACTCTTAAAGTTGTTGCTACAGGCGGACTTGGAAAAATCATAGCAGAAGAGACAGATTATATTGATCACTATGATTCAAACTTAACTCTTAAAGGGCTTAAGATAATATATGAAAGACAGAAGTAGAAAATATGAGTGCATTTATAGGTAATATTGATATAAAAGACAAATTAATATTAGCACCAATGGCAGGGGTAACAGACCTGCCTTTTCGATTGCTTTGTAAAGAGGAAGGTTGCGATATATTATATACAGAAATGGTTAGTGCAAAGGGTATATTATATAATAATAAAAATTCTATTCCTTTACTTGCATTGGATAGCAAAGAGAACCCTATAGGATTACAATTATTTGGTTCAGATCCTAAAATAATGGCAGATATAGCAGTTAGGGTTCAAGATATAGGTTTTGATTTTATTGATGTTAATATGGGATGCCCTATGCCTAAGATTACTAACAATGGTGAAGGTTCAGCACTTATGAATAATCCAAAGCTTATTGGTGAGATTGTAAATGAAATGAATAAGGCTTGTAAGTTGCCCATAACAATTAAGATTAGAAAAGGATTTGATGAAAATAACAAAAATGCTCCAGAGGTAGCGAAAGTAGCAGAGGCAAATGGGGCAGCAGCAATTGCTGTACATGGAAGAACAAGAAGCCAATATTATTCTGGAGAGGCTGATTGGGATATAATAAGACAAGTAAAAGAAGCTGTAAATATACCTGTAATAGGAAATGGAGATATATTAACTGCCAGTGATGCACTAAGAATGAAAGAAGAGACTAATTGTGATGCATTTATGATTGGTAGGGGTGCAAAAGGTAATCCATGGATATTTTCTCAAATAAAAACAGCTCTACAAACAGGTAGTATGCCACAAAAACCAGTTATAACCGATGTTGTTGATATGATGAATAGACATATAGAACTTATGATAGAATTCAAAGGAGAATGGACAGCGATTCATGAAATGCGCAAGCATATAGCATGGTATACGGGAGGCTATCCAGACTCATCAAAATTACGTAATGCTATTAATCAAGTTGAAAGTAAAGAAGAACTAATTAATATGCTAGAGGATTGGAAAAATAAAAATATTAATATGTAACAGTCTTTAAGAACAAACCATGTGGTGGGGCAGTAGGCCCTGCCACTTCTCTATTTTGAGCATCAATTATCTTGCATATATCTTGTGGTTCCATATTACCTAGACCCACTTCTATTAAAGTGCCAGTCAGAATTCTTACCATATTATATAAAAATCCATTTCCAGTAAAATATATTTCAAGAATACCATTATTATCTGCAAAGTCTATAGAATATATTTCCCTAACTGTAGATTTCTTGGTTTTTCTTGCAGGGCAAAAGCTTTTAAAATCATGCTTTCCTATTAGAAACACAGATGCTTCTTTCATAGCATTTATATTCAAAGGAGTATCTATTTTATAAGCATATTTTCTGTTAAATATATCAAGCACAAGTTGATTGTCTATTCTATACACATATGTTTTTCTACTAGCATTAAAACGAGAGTGGAAACGATCTGATGCAATATCCACATTTAATATTCTAATATCTTGAGGAAGATATTCATTAAAATAAGTTTGTATTTCAGCAGGAGAATAATTAGCATCGCAGTGAAAATTGGCTATTTGTCCATAAGCATGAACGCCAGCATCGGTTCTGCCAGAACCGATAATATCAATATGTGAACCGCACATTTTCTCTAATATATCTTCTAATTTACCGCAAATAGTATTAGAAGTAGTCCCTTGACGTTGCCATCCATTATATCTTGTACCATCATATGAAATAGATAATCTATAATTTTTCATTGTATACCTCTCAAATTGTAATAATTACTTAATTATCATAATAACATATTTATATGGCTTGTCACATAAAATATTAAAAAGATTAGTGAGGTGGCATATGGTATTAGATTTTTTAAAGGTGGTTACAAAGGATTGTGAAGAAAATAAAACTAGTGAGAAAATAGCTGGAAAAGTGCTACCCAAAATAATAAAAGAAACACTATTATATAATCCGAAAAGAATAGAGTTTAGTTTAGAATATATGGGGGAGTTTTCAGGAGTAAAAGCTATATTGCCTATAAATAAAAGCGATATAGGTTCAATTAATAAGGTTATGATAAAGAAATATTTTAAATACATGGAAGAACATTTTTCTATACCAGAAGAAGCTATATGGTTTGATAGATATATTTGTGATGCCTTAAAGATAGATGATAAAAGAGCTATAGAAAATTTAAATATAAGAATGTTAATTAAAATTATAGAGCTTCTTAGAAGACAGAAAAAAATAGCCAAGAAAAGGCTTAGGGTTATGCTTATTGAAGATGGGAATAGTGAAAGTCAATATATATTAGAAGAACTTGTACGTAATTATAATCATATATTTTTGGTTTCTGATAGTTTGGATGAATGGGAAGATGTTATTAAAGAGATATTTGAAGATACGGGTATGGTAATATATCAATATGATAATCCAATTAATGAAAAAGTGAATGTAGATATTGTAATTAACATGAATGATAAGGGATATGATAACCTTATGTTTGTAGAAGATGCAGATGTTTTTGATATGAAATATAATATAGAAGAGATAAAGCGAATAGGAAGTATAAACAGTAAGTTAAATATATATCACAGCCTAATGTTTAAAAGTATAAATAGACCTATAGATTCCGAGTTAACAGCATTAATATTAGAAGATAAAATTAAACGAGATAATATTGGATTAGAAGAATTATTTAGTACATATTCTATTGAATTTGAGGGAGTTTCGTGATAAGATAAAATACAGTCAAAGAAATTAGTATTACATATAAGAAAGTCCTTGACTAACGTAACAAATGTATGGTATTCTATACGTTGCGATGGAAGAGGTCTTTTTTTTATGCCTTAAACTAAAAAATAAATGGAGGTGGACAGTTGTGCGCGTAAAAATAACATTGGCATGTACAGATTGTAAACAGCGTAATTACAATACTACAAAAGAGAAAAAAAATCATCCTGATAGGATGGAAACTAAGAAGTATTGCAAGTTTTGTAAAGCACATACTTTGCACAAGGAGACTAAGTAATCAGGTTAGATAAGGAAGTGATTATATGGGTAAAAACAAAGAGAATTTAACAAGCCGAGTATCAAACTGGTTTAAAGGACTTAAAAGTGAATTCCGTAAGATTACATGGCCTGATAAAAAGTCACTTGTTAAAAAATCAGTAGCAGTTATTATATCAGCGATTATTTTAGGTGCTATAATTTCAGGTATAGACTTCTTTGTATTAAAAGGTCTAGAATTAATTGTAGGGTAAGGTTGGTGATTATATGTCAGACGCAAATTATGAAGCTACAGACAATGTAGTTGAGAATGAAGCATCTGTAGATGCAACAAAAGCAAATTGGTATGTAGTCCATACCTACTCAGGTTACGAGAACAAAGTTAAAGCTGATATCGAGAAAACTATTGAGAACAGAAATTTACAAGATCAAATATTAGAGGTTGCAGTTCCTCTTCAAGATGTAATTGAAGTTAAGAACGGAGCTAAGAAACAAGTATCTAAGAAATTATTTCCTGGATATGTATTACTTCATATGATTATGAATGACAATACATGGTATGTTGTTCGTAACACAAGAGGTGTTACAGGTTTCGTTGGTCCTGGATCTAAACCAGTTCCACTTACAGAAGCAGAGATGCGACCATTGGGTATTAAAGCACCTACTATGCAAATTGACATAGCAGTTGGCGATGCAATTAAAGTTATTGCTGGTGCATGGGAAGGAACTGTTGGTGCAGTTAAAGCAATTAGTACTCATAAACAAGCAGTAACCATCGACGTAGAAATGTTTGGTCAAGCAACATCTGTTGAAATAGGATTTACAGATATTCAGAAGTTAGATTAGTGGGAGGGAAATTCCCGAATAACCACAGTTTATTAGGAGGTACGCTATAATGGCGAA
>JAVBSN010000079.1:0-16385 GCA_031547045.1 Lachnospiraceae bacterium | reverse complement strand
ATAATCTTCATCCATTGTTGGATTACCGTTAATATCAACATATTGTGTTGCTACTTGACCATTCTCAAATAATTGCTTAATCCACTCTTCATTAGCAACGAATCTACCTTCACCATGTGATGCAGGTATTGCATATACGCCGCCTAACTCAGCCTTTTGTAACCACGGTGATTTGTTAGTAACAATCTTAGTATATACCATCTTAGATTGATGACGTCCAATACTATTCATTGTAAGAGTTGGCGAATCAGCCTTTTGTGGTGTAATCTTACCATATGGCACAAGACCTAACTTAATAAGTGCTTGGAAACCATTACATATACCAAGTGCAAGACCATCTCTCTCATTAAGAAGTTTCATAACTTCATCTTTGATTTTATCATTTCTAAATGCTGTAGCAAAGAATTTAGCTGAACCTTCTGGTTCATCACCTGCTGAAAATCCACCTGGGAACATAATGATTTGAGAATTACTAATTGCTTTTGCAAATGCTTCTACAGAATCTGTAATATTTGCAGCAGTCATATTCTTAAATACTATTGTCTCAACATCTGCTCCTGCTCTCTCAAATGCTTTAGTTGAATCATACTCGCAGTTAGTACCTGGAAATACTGGTATAAATACCTTTGGTCTAGCCACTTTGTTCTTACATACATATATATCTGATGTATTAAATATATCTGTCTTAATCTCTGTTTGCTTAACATCTGACTGAGTTGGGAATACATTTTCTAATGTATTAGTCCAAGCCTTAAGTGCCTCATCCATAGTAATATTAGCATTACCATAAGTAAATGTAGCATCATCAGTAACAGTACCAATAACCTTAGCTTCAAATCCTAAGCTATCTACATCACTAGCTGAAACTTCTGCTATTATTGAACCATAATCCTTAGCTAATAATTCTTTAGTAGTAACAGCACTATCAATCTTAACACCTAACTTGTTACCGAATGCCATCTTAGAAACAGCTTCAATAATTCCACCGAATCCAACTGCATAAGCACCTTTAACTTTACCTGCTTTAACTGCATTATAGAATGCATCATATACCTTAAGTACATCTTCATATACAGGTACATTATATTCGTCTATAGCAATATCTAATTTAACTAATACATTTCCTGATTTCTTAAGTTCTGGGGTAACTACATACTTGTCACTTGCAACATCAACTGCAAATGAACATAAAGTTGGAGGTACGTCAATATCATTAAATGTACCAGACATACTATCTTTACCACCAATTGATGGTAACCCTAATCCCATTTGTACATCATATGCACCAAGTAATGCAACAAGTGGTTCACCCCAACGAGTTGGGTCTTCACCTAAACGTTTAAAATACTCTTGGAATGTAAGTCTAATCTTTGATGCCTCTCCACCAGCAGCTACTATCTTAGCTACTGAAGAAACTACTGCATATATAGAACCATGATATGGACTCCATGTTGATAAATATGGATCAAGTCCATAACTCATCATTGTAATAGTGTCTGTCTTTCCTTTTAATACAGGTAATTTAGCAACCATAGTTTGTGTAGGTGTTAATTGATATTTTCCACCGTATGGCATAACTACACTACCAGCACCAATTGAACTATCAAACATTTCAACAAGACCTTTTTGCGAACATACATTTAAGTCACTTAAAGTATTTAACCATGTCTTCTTTACATCCAACACTTCCTCTGTCTTTGCTAAATAATTATCTTCTTTATTTGGCATTAATGCCTTAACTTTTATTTCTTGATGAGCACCATTAGTATCTAAGAATTTACGAGAAATATTTACTATTTCTTTTCCCCTCCATACTAATACTAATCTTGGATCCTCAGTAACTTCCGCTACTACTACTGCTTCAAGATTCTCTTCTTCTGCAAATGCTAACATAGCATCTACATCTTTAGGGTCTACTACTACTGCCATACGCTCTTGAGATTCTGATATAGATAATTCAGTTCCATCAAGACCAGCATATTTCTTAGGCACTTTATCAAGGTCTACTCTAAGACCATCAGCTAATTCACCAATAGCAACTGATACGCCACCAGCTCCAAAGTCATTACATTTCTTAATAAGTTTACTTACTTCTTCTCGTCTAAATAATCTCTGTACCTTACGCTCAGTAGGTGGATTACCCTTTTGAACCTCAGCACCACAAGTATCTATAGATTCTTCTGTATGAGCCTTTGATGAACCTGTAGCACCACCACAGCCATCTCTACCTGTTCTACCACCAAGTAATACAATCATATCTCCTGGATCAGAATTCTCACGAATTACACATCTTCTAGGCGCAGCACCCATAACAGCTCCAATTTCCATTCTCTTAGCTACATAATTAGGGTGATATATTTCATTAACAAGACCTGTTGCAAGACCTATTTGGTTACCATATGAACTGTAACCATGAGCTGCTCCTGTTACAATCTTTCTCTGTGGCAACTTACCAGCTAAAGTTTCCTCTAATGATTTAGTAGGATCTGCTGCTCCTGTTACACGCATAGCTTGATATACATATGAACGTCCTGAAAGCGGATCACGAATAGCACCACCAAGACAAGTCGCTGCACCACCAAATGGTTCAATCTCTGTAGGATGGTTATGTGTCTCATTCTTAAAACTAACTAACCATTCTTCTGATACTCCATCAATCTCAACTGGTACAACTATACTACAAGCATTAATCTCATCAGATACTTCCATATCCTCTAGCTTGCCATCTGCCTTTAATTTCTTCATTGCCATTAAAGCTATATCCATAAGGCATACAAATTTGTCATCTCTACCTTTATATATAATCTCTCTATCAGCTAAATATTTCTTATAAGTATTCTCAATTGGAGTCTTATAGTAGCCATCTTCAAATTCAATATCTGTAAGTTCAGTTGAAAATGTTGTATGACGACAATGATCTGACCAATAAGTATCAAGAACACGAATCTCTGTCATTGTAGGATCCTTGTCCTCTTCATTCTTATAATAATTCTGTATATGTTGGAAATCTTTAAAAGTCATCGCTAAACCTAAAGAATTATATAATTCTAAAAGCTTGTCCTCAACCATATCTTTGAAACCATCAAATACTATTACATCTGCTGGCTCATCAAATTCAGTGGCCAACGTCACTGGTATCTCACTATCTGCTATTCTTGAATCTACTGGATTAACACAGTATGATATTATACTCTGTTTTCGTTCCCTACTAACCTCGCCTGTAATAACGTATGTTGTTGCAGTCTTAATAATAGGTTCTTCATCTTCTTTAAGAAGCTTCACACATTGTTCTGCTGAATCAGCTCTTTGGTCAAATTGACCTGGAAGATATTCAACACTAAAAGTAAAATCTCCCTCTTGCATTGGGAAATATTCTTCATATATATAGTCTACCGGTGGCTCACTAAATACTGTTCCAAGTGCCTTATTGTAAGTCTCATCTGATAAGTTTTCAATATCATATCTAATTAGAACTCTTACCACCTTAACATCAACATTAAGATAGCTCTTTAACTCTTCATAAAGTTCCTTAGCTTTTACAGCATAATCTGCTTTCTTTTCAACATAAATTCGCTTTACGTTACTCATAATGACCTCCAAGTTATATTTCTTTAGTACGTTATATACTATAAACCACTACATTATTTTAGTCAATTAATTTATCTATATATATACGTAAAAGAAGGCACTCTTAAGAGTACCTTCTTCTATTTTATAATAATCTACCAATAACTGCTTTTAATGATTCTGGATCAAATGGTTTTGTAACAAACTCATCAGCTCCATTTTGAACAGCTTCAATCATCTTAGTTCTTTGACCTGCTGCAGTAACCATAATAATCTTTGCTTCTGGATATTCATCTTTAATCTTCTTAAGAGCTGAAATACCATCTAATACAGGCATTGTAATATCCAAAGTAACAATATCTGGTTTGCATTCTATGTACTTCTCGTATCCCTCTAATCCATTAGTAGCTTCACTAACAATCTCATGTCCTGCTGTTTCTAATAATCCCTTTAATATTTTTCTTGATGTTCTTGAATCATCAACTATTAAAATCTTAGCCATAAATAAACTCAACCTTTCTACTTTGTATTATAAATTAACTAATCAACCATTTTGATTCCACACATATAATTAAGTCTAATTCTTTACTACTAACATAAAATGGAACCTTATACATAGCACCTTCTGAATGAACAGTCGTTGTTTTATTATACATCATAGGTGGTAACATATCTAATTCTACCTCTTCTTGACCTAACTTTGTTGCAAATAATCCATTATTGCAATTCAAGAATTCACAACCTGCATCTAAAACATCTTCATCAACCTTATCAAAAAGTTCCCCTGCATACGCTTCTGCTACTACTTTAAGACCACTTCCATCCCCTGAAAACCCAGTAAATAATCTATAATCTCCATCAAGTTCTTGACTTGATATACAATGTCCCGTATATTCATTAATTCTCTCTACTCTCTCTATACGAACATCACTATCAATAAATCTTACAAGATTTCTTGCTGTCAAAGCTATATAATCTTTAACTGCTGGACTAAGTGTTGACTCCTTTGTAAATACTGGTACAATCTTATCAATATCACTACTCTTAATAGCATCTAAGTCAAGAGCTGTAAATCTCTCTGTTTTCTTGTATGCATTAAGTTCTTTCTGAATATCTTCTAAAGTAAGTATTTTTCTCTCTGCTAAAGATTGAACAAATAATAAATATGCATCACCTTGTTTCTTAAGCAATTCTTCAACCTGAGCATTAGTAAGATACCCTTTTTCTGTAGCTATATCACCAAACCTTCTATCCATAACAGTTTGTAATTGATTAACCTCTTCTGCTTGCTCCTGCGACATTAAGCCTGCTTCTACTGCTAATAACCCCATCTTAACCCTGGCAGTTTTATTCTCATTAATAATCTCATCATATTGGGCTGGAGTTATAATTCCTTTATCTTGTAGATATCTTCCAAAATATATTCCAAACATCTCATTCCTCCTGTATGTATGTATTCTCGCAAAAAACTCTATTGATATTATACACAAAGTAGCGTAATAAAGCAATAAATATTGATAGTATTTAACAAATTGTTGAGCATTTTTTTACACACTTAATAATTTCTTTATTTAACCATTTAACTCTATTTTTAATTGAATTGTTGCTTATTTTTGTGTATAATTGACTGTAATAATGCTTACAACAAACAAGCAGACACTTTAACATGAAAGGACATTATAATATGTCAATAAAGAAATCACTTAAATCATATATTCTACTACTTTCTATTGTACCAGTAATAGTTGTAGTAATAATAACTTATATAGTTGTATCAAATAAATATTTAGATCTTAATAAAGCATCTCTACAAAATACAGCCGATAATTACAAAACTGGTTACTATGCTCAATTAAGTTCTCAAATGATAGAGCTTGAAGCTCTTGCAAATTTAAATGATATGAAGAGTTATCTTCTTGATAAAATCAATAATACTGATATAAATCTAAAAGAAGCCTCTACCTATTATCAATCTGTTAACAGTAATTTATATGACAAATCTTCTAATTATAATTTTTCTGTTAAATATTATTTATATGATATAGATGGCTATTTAGTTGCATCCTCTGATAGAGGTTCTTCTAGTGATTGGTTTGAATATATGGATACTTCCATTACAGCATATACTTCTACCACCTTTTTGTATGATTCCCCCTTTGATATAACTGCTACTACTTTAGATATAGTTACACCTATTATTGTAAGGGGCAACACCATTGGTCTATTGCGCTCTAATATTTCTTCAAGCGTTTTTGGTGCCTTTGTATCTGAAGAATATGGAACATATATATTAAACAATTCCGGAAATTTTTTATTTGGAAATGACAAATTAGCAGAGTACGATCCTATAGTAATAGATACAAGTCTTGATATATTAAATACTTATACAAGAAATTCTCCTCTATCAGGAACAATAACTGAAACAGGAAGTAATACTTATTTAATGTATGGTTATAGTATTATTCCAGAAATTGATTGTATATATATTGTTGCGCAAGATGGTAGTGACTACAAAAACATTATTTCTGGACTACCAATAATACTATTTATAGTTTTGATTATATTATTAATTATTTCACTTAATATAAGTAGTTCTTTATCAAAAAAATATACTGATCCAATATATGTTCTTTCAGATAAGATGAAAGAAGCATCCACTGGTCAATTGGATGTTCATTGTAATATTGATACAGACGATGAATTTGGCGAGTTATCTACCATGTTTAATAATATGATGGATATTATTTCAACAAACTATAATGAGATTGTAACAACAAAGCAAGCTTTAGAAAATAGCAAGGAAGCTCTAGCTACTAACTATACAAAGATTGAAACTCTGGCTTATCATGATGGTCTTACTGGTTTATATAATAGAGTTGCATTTATGAAATATACTCATGATATATTACATAATTCTAGTAATCTTCAACGGCATGCTATTCTCTTTGTAGATTTAGATAATTTTAAAAATATAAATGATACTTTAGGGCATGATTATGGAGATTTACTTTTACAACAACTCTCTGATAAATTAGGTTCTTATGTTACTTCAGATGATATATTAGCAAGAACTGGTGGTGATGAATTTCTTATATTTAAGAACCACATTACAAATATAGATGAACTAAATACTTTTGCCAAAGAACTAGTTTCAATAGCAAGTCATAGTTTTCTACTTGAAGATGAGCGAGTTCATATTTCTATGAGTATTGGTATTTCTATCTTCCCACAAAACGGACTATCAATTAACGAATTAATTAAAAATGCTGACATAGCTATGTATTCAGCTAAAACTTCTGGCAAAAATAATTATATGTTCTTTAATAGTACAATGGAAGATGAAGTAAACCGACGAAACGATTTAATTGATATATTAAGAGCTGCTTTAGATAATGATGAAGTATACTTAGTATATCAACCACAAGCCGATGCTTGTACAGGTAAGATAACAGGATTTGAGGCTTTAATGAGATTAAAATCTTCTCTAGTTGGACTTGTTTCTCCAACCGAATTTATTCCTGTAGCTGAAGAATGTGGATTAATTGATGAACTTGGTGAATGGGCACTTAATAAAGCTTGTTCTTTCAATAAGAAACTTATGGACATGGGGTTTGAACCAATAATTGCTTCTGTTAATTTATCTACTCCACAATTAAGAAGTGCTTCACTTGCTACTACTATTGCTAATATCCCTACTAAAACTGGTATGTCCCTTGACTATCTAGAAGTAGAACTAACAGAAAGTGTTCTTATGAAAAACTTTGAACACAACCTAACTATAATTAATGAAATCAGAAATCTTGGTGCAAAAATAGCTTTAGATGATTTTGGTACAGGTTATTCTTCATTTAATTACTTAACCACAATACCTATAAACACATTGAAAATAGATAAATCATTTATTGCCGGACTATGTTATTCAGAAAAAGACAGATTTATCTCTTCTACCATTATAACATTAGCTCATCAACTACAGATTTCTGTAATTGCAGAAGGTGTTGAAGATATTGATCAATTACGTATTTTACAGCATCAAAATTGTGATAGGCTTCAAGGTTATTTCTTTAGCAAGCCTCTTTCTGAAGAAGACTTCATACAGTTTTTAAGAAACAATCTATAGACTCATTACAATAAAATAGGTACTTCTAAGAATAATCTTAGAAGTACCTATTTTATTGTATTACTATACTCTAGAAATCATCATACATACTATCATATGTATCATCATAATCATCTTCAAAATCTGCATAATCGCCATTCATATATGCACTGGTATAATTAATATTGTTTGAACGTTTTTGCTTTGGTTGAGGGCGTTGAACTTCATTTTTCTTCTTACTCTCTTGCTTTTTCTTAATTGTCTTCTTCTCTCGTTCAATTCTCTTAATTGTCTCAAACTTATCCGGTTGTTGCTCTTTTGGCTCCTTTGGCTTAGATGGACGACTTTGTCTTGGTCTATCATCATCTTCATCTTTGTCCTTATTAAATCCACCATAACCATTATTTCTAGGTTTATAACCATCTCTATTTCCATACGGTCTATTACCGTCTCTATTGCCTTCTCTATTTCCATATGGTCTATTTCCATCACGATTGCCTTCTCTATTTCCATATGGCCTGTTTCCATCGCGATTGCCTTCTCTATTTCCATATGGCCTGTTTCCATCACGATTGCCTTCTCTGTTTCCATATGGTCTATTGCCATCACGATTGCCTTCTCTGTTTCCATATGGTCTATTTCCATCACGATTGCCTTCTCTATTTCCATATGATCTATTTCCATCGCGATTATCTTCTCTATTTCCATATGATCTATTACCATCACGATTACCTTCTCTGTTTCCATATGATCTATTGCTATTGCCATCGCGATTACGATCTCTGTTCCCATATGATCTAGTGCCATCACGATTCCCATCTCTATTTCCATATGGTCTATTGCCATCGCGATTGCCTTCTCTATTTCCCTGTGGTCTTCCGCCTTCTGTTCTGCCCTGACCCCTTCTGTCTCCATTATTATAATTTCTTTGACCTTCACTTCTAGGACCTCTATTTCCTTGTCCTTCTCCGTTATTACCCGCTGGTCTACCTTCTTGACCTTCTCTAGTGCGTTCCACCACTGTTCTCCTCTCAATGTATGTTATTTTTTATGCGACATATGCCACTTATAATATTTTATTTTCATACTGCCACAAAGTCAAGTGTTTTCGTATATTTAATATATTTTTTATTTACTACATTGACAATTAGATAACCTTTTAGTATATTTAACTTATTCTACAGAAAAGAGGTATATTTAAATGTCTGATTTTTTACATGATGAAGATTGTGATTGTGGCGAATGTGAAGAAATTATCACTCTTCAATTTGAGGATGGCGATGTTGATTGTGCCATAGTTGCTACATTTCCTGTTAACGGAAAAGATTATATAGCTTTACTTCCTACTGAGCCTTATGGCGATTTTGAAGAAGGTGAAGTATTCTTATATGGCTACGAAGTAGTTGATGAAGACGAGCTAGAATTAATCGATATAGAAGACGAAGAAGAATATGAAGCAGTTGCTGATGCTTTCGATCAATTACTTGATGAAGAACAATTCAACGAGATGGACGAAGAAGAATAATTAAACATTCACATAAAAAGACTATGTTTTCAACCTGAAAACATAGTCTTTTTATATTCTATACTACTTACTGATTTAACCATCTAAAATTATCATCATTACTTATAAAATCAACATTATATATAAATATTATTTTAGTAATACCATTTCTAGCAATATAATTATCAACATTGTCATGATAATATCTTAGATCAATTACATGAATATCACTATAATTATCACATAAAAATGGAATTAATGCTTGTCCATATGAATCTTTAATAATTAATACATTTTCATTACTACTTGCATTACTACTAATTCTTAACAATGAATGATTTCCATCTAAAAATACAGAATATTTATCTTTCAATTTTAGATTATCATATTCTATTAATGTTGTTGCTCTAGTACCATCATCTACGTAATCTACCTTATAAGTTCCACTACCATTTGTATATATAACCAAATCATCCTCTTTTTGTCCTCTAGTAGGTGCCATAGAGTATAATCCTCCTAAATACTCATCACTTCCTACCGTCTTTGTAAGCTTATTCTTAGCTGTTGGTTCAATATTAAGTCCCTTACATAATTCTGTATATCCATAATAAGCACCTTCCATTGTCCAATTCTGGTCAGTTCTAAAAAATATATATTCATCCTTATGCTGGTTAAGAATTTCTGTAGCATCTACTATATTTAAGCTTTCTTCAAGTGTATCTTGAACATTTTTTATTGTTGTCTTTTGAGAATAAGAAACTGCTTTCTTAGGTAATTTTTCTGCATAGATTTCTGTTGCAGTAGGTACAATTAGCAATGTGCAATCTATACCTAGCCCATCAGTAAACTCTTGTATATCAGCTAGATTATTTTCCAATTGCTCGTCTGGTTTTTTATAGTCTAATAACAGCCTATCATTCTGACCCCAAAAAACTCCATTCTCTTCTGTAATATTTGTTGCTCTCAATACACTTATTCTATTTTTTATTAGAGTATTTCTAAATATTATATGATCTTTTAAATAAGCATCTATTCCCACTGTATAATCTCCTGAAACAATACCTTCAGCAGTTACCTTTGGAACACTATTCAAAAATCTATTTTCAGTGCTTGAAAAAGACTTATCTTTTACAAATAAATGTCCTACTGAAAATACAACAATAAATATTAAAAATACTCCTACTGTAATCTTATCTTTCATACTATCACCAACTTATTTTATCTACTAACCATAAAGGACACTGACATTACTAATAACAATAAAAAGTAAAGAGGTTCAACAACACATCCAAACACTTCAAATCGTTTATTAGACTTACTTAATGTTTTCATAAATGTCGTAACAAATACTGTTATATATGGTGTTGAAGAAATAATTAATATTATAAATATTACACCATAAGATATTAAATAATATGTGGTCAATGAATTCCATATAGGTAATCCATTTGCAAAAAACATATTTTTAAATGTATTTAACATTTGTCCCATATCATCATAAGCAAAAATAACCCATCCTATATTTATTAAAAATAGAGTATATATTTTTCCTATAATCTTAGGTAATTTTTCTAATATCCTTCCCACAAACAATCTTTCAAATATAATTATAATTGCATAAAATAATCCCCATAATAAAAAGTTAATAGTTGTTCCATGCCACATTCCAATAAGAATCCATGTAATTAAGGTACTAACAATAATTCTAATTTTTTTATTTTTATTACCACCTAGAGGATTAAATACATATTCTTTAAACCAAGACACCAATAATACATTCCATCTTTGCCAAAATTCTGTAATACTTCTTGATATATATGGATAATTAAAGTTAGCTGGATATTCAAAACTAAACATATTAGCTAATCCTGTTGCTAAATCTGTGTATCCACTAAAATTATAATATACATACAACATATAAGTAATTCCACATATCCATGATAAAACCACCGAATTATCATATGTCTTTAAATCCTTTAACTGATTAAATAGATCTAACATAGTATTAGCAAATATCATTTTTTTTGCTAACCCAATAATGAATTTTCTTGCACCAATTGCAAACTTCTCTACCGATTCATCTCTATAATTAATTTGATTTTCCATTATTTGATATTTTAAAACTGGACCTGCAACTATTTGAGTAAACATTGATATATACAAAGCTAAATCTAATGGATTTTCTTTTGCCTTGCCCTCTCCTCTATATACATCAATTAGATATGACATTATCTGCATAGTAAATATAGTCATTCCAAATGGAAGTGGTATAAAATACCTAAACACTATTAACATAGTGCAATTTATTATAATTCCAAATATTAAGGTGTTTCTAGATTTCTTTTTTCTATTTATTTTATTATATTTTCTTATTATTAAACCTTGTAAATATGCAATACAAATGGCCAATATAATTATCAATAAATATATTGGCTTTCCTAAACTATAAAACAATAGGCTTCCTATAAGAAGAACTGTATTCTTCAAATACTTAGGAACACTATAATATGCTATTAATATTATAGGAAAAAATACAAACAAAAATGTTACACTGCTAAATTCCATAGTTACAATAACCCCTCATGAGCTAATCATCATCTAATAATTCCAGTAAAAACCTTGATGTCTCCAAATCCTTATTATATAAATGTTTTAAAGAATATATATGAAGATGTTTCTTTGCTCTTGTCATAGACACATAAAACATCCTTCTCTCTTCTTCTATGTCTGATTGCTTAACTGCTTTCTTATATGGTACTATTCCCTCATTTGCTTCAATGATAAATACCACATCATATTCCAATCCTTTGGCACTATGCATGGTTGTTACCGTAATGCCATCACTGTTTATTTTACCATTATTCTTGACTTGTTCCAACAGTTTATTTTTATATTCTTCAATATAATTAAACCAATCTTCATAATTCTCAAAATTTTTGGCATTTTCCATTAATTCATCTAAGGTATCATACAAATCATCTGCATTTATATGTCTATACTCAGAGTATTCTTTTATATATTCATCATATCCTATAGCTTTTCTAATAAAATTAATTGCTGCATATGGCTTTAACTTAGCTAACATCTTTAAATCATATTCTAATTTATAAAGATTATCTATAGCCCAGCTCTTACCTTCTACATACTTTCTTAATTCTTTAAAATCAATATAACTATCAGATAGAATATACCTTTTTAAATATCTATTAGGTTTATTTAATATTCTAAGAAATAAACTTCTTTCTCTATTTCCTAGTGCTGCATTAATATAATCAAATATATTTTTGGAAATAAAATGATCATATATATTAGGTATCTTATCTCTCATCTTAAAAGGAAGATTATACTCCATTAACTTATTAACAATACATCTAGGTTGAGTATTCAATCTATATATAATAGCCATATCTTTATAAGCTATTCCTTTTTCATTATAATCTCTTATTTGCCTAATAATATTATTATTTTCTTCTATTTGATTATTTGCATAGTGTATGTGTATAGGTTCACAATTAGGATTACTATTATTTATAATTTTATTATATCTCTTTGTATTATTCCCTATTACCTTTAATGAACCACTTACAATTTCTTTGCTGCATCTATAATTAATATCTAACAATATCTGCTTAATATCAGCATAATCATTTGATATATTTAGCATTATTTCTGGTTTAGCACCTCTAAATCCATATATAGATTGATCATCATCTCCAACTATAAAAAGATTATTTCGTGGTGCTGCTAATAATTTTACTACCTCATATTGAATCTTATTAATATCTTGAAATTCATCTATTAAAATATATTTATACTTTTCTTGCCATTTACTACATATATCAGGTCTTTGACTAAGTAACTCATAACAATATACAAGCATATCATCAAAATCCAGCTTGTTCATTTTGCTTAAGTTCTGTTGATATAAATAATATATTTTTCTAAATACTTCTTCTCCACAATTAGCACTATAATAATTTTTAGGACTAATCATATCTCCTTTTATATAACTAATTTCACTTATAACATTTGCTATATATTCTTCTTCATCTTCATACTCAAGATTAAGCGACCTAATTATATCATGTAATATTTTATACTTAATATCTTCTGAAAGTATATTATCTACAGTATAGCCATATGCAGCTCTTAACATGTAGAAGAAAACAGAATGAAATGTGCCAAAAGTACAGGGAGCATATGCTCCCTGTGTTAATATATCAAATCTTTGTTTCATTTCCATAGCTGCAGCCTTAGTAAATGTTATAACAAGTATATTATTTGGAATAATTCTATATTGTTCAATTAAATATTTTACCCTATGAGTAATTACTGTTGTTTTTCCTGAACCTGGTCCAGCAAGCACTAGCATAGGTCCATCTTGATGAATTATAGCTTGCTTTTGAGAATCATTAAAACCTTTTGACAATTATGCTACCTCCAATTTAGCAATACCTACTTCCATCCTTCTAAGAGATTCTTCCTTACCAAGAATATGCATAATTTCAAATGCTCCACCAGGAGTCATTTGCTTGCCAGAAACTGCAGTTCTAACAGGCCATAAACCTGTACCATTCTTTATTTCTTTTCCTGCAATATATTCCATAAGTTTGTCATGAAGGCCATCAACTGACCAATCATCAAAATTCTTTAAAACTTCATATTCTTCTCTAAGTATCTCTAATGAATTCTCTGGATTAGTCTTCATTTTTTTATGAGTATACATATCAATACTATAGTCAGGTAATTCTTCTATAAAATCAATATGATCCTTAACATCTGGGAATACCTCTATTCTTGTCTTTACAAGCTCATAGATCATATCCATATCTTCTACTTTTCTTGTAATAACTTGATTTACATATGGCATAACAAATTCTTTAAATCTATCCATATCCATATTTTTAATATATTCACCGTTCATCCAACGTAATTTAGTCATATCAAATACTGCTGGTGATTTAGATATGTTTCTGTAGTTAAATTCTTTTGCTAACTCTTCTAATGTAAAAAACTCTTCATTAGATTCTGGACTCCAACCTAGTAATGCTACAAAGTTAACTATAGCCTCTGTTAAAAATCCTTGCTCTAATAAATCTTCATATGAAGAATGTCCACTTCTCTTACTTAATTTCTGATGCTCTTCATTAGTAATTGTAGGACAATGCACATATACTGGAACTTCCCAACCAAATGCCTCATATAACCTATTATATTTTGGTGATGATGATAGATATTCTTGTCCACGAACAACATGTGTTATTCCCATTAAATGATCATCTACAACATTAGCAAAATTATAAGTAGGGTATCCATCTGATTTTATAAGTATCATATCGTCAAGTTCACTATTATCTACAGTAATTGTTCCATATATTTCATCTTCAAAACTTGTAACACCTTCTGGATTATTATTTTGTCTAATAACATATGGCATGCCACTAGCTAGTTTCTCTTCAATTTCTTCTTTACTAAGATGTAAGCAATGCTTATCATATCTTGAAACTTCTTTACCATTTATATTTGTTCTTAAAGTTTCTAATCGTGCACTATCACAAAAACAATAATATGCTTCACCCTTTTCAATAAGTTTCTTGGCATATTCTAAATATAAGCCTTGTGCTTGTCTTTCACTTTGTATATATGGCCCACAACCTTTATCAATATCTGGACCTTCGTCATGAATAAGACCTGTTCCCTCTAATGTACGATATATTATATCAACCGCACCTTCTTGTTCCCTTTCTTGGTCTGTATCTTCTATTCTTAATAAAAAGTCACCATTATCGTGCTTTGCAATTAAATATGCATATAATGCTGTTCTTAAATTACCTACATGCATTCTACCAGTAGGGCTTGGTGCAAATCTTGTTCTAATCTTACTCAACTTTCTCTTTCTCCTTAACTAAAACATAATGTCAGATTTTGATTTCAATAATCTTCCACCATTAATAATACATAAAACTCCCATAGCAACTCCAACCACTGCTAATACTATTCCTAATACTAGATTCCATACACCTACACTCTTCATTTCATGATAAATTTTCTCATTCATTGAAAATACCTCCTTAAATAATATATCTAATTAGTTGCTTTATTTAACACCATATTTATCATAGTAAGCATCAATTGCTTTCTTTATCTCATCATCTATAATTACTGTACCTCTATATGGCTTATTGTATAAATGTTCCACAACCTCTGCCATAGTTACAATTGCTGTAGTCTTAATTCCATATTTCTCTTCGATTTCTGTTAAGGCACTCTTCTTACCTTGACCTCTTTCCATTCTATCAACTGATACAACAAGACCTAATACATCAACATTACCTTGAGCTTTTACTATTGGTAGAGTCTCTTCAATAGATGTTCCTGCAGTTGTAACATCTTCAATTATTACAATTTTATCACCATCTTCTATAGGACTTCCTAAAAGAATTCCTGTATCACCATGATCCTTAACTTCTTTACGGTTAGAACAGTATCTTATATCCTCATCAAAAGTATCTGCTATTGCCATTGTTGTAGCTACACTTAGTGGAATACCTTTGTATGCTGGTCCAAATAACACATCAAACGCTAAACCAAATGTAGAATTAATAGCCTCTGCATAATATTCACCTAATCTCTTTAATTGTGCACCAGTTCTATAAAAACCAGTGTTTACGAAAAACGGTGTTTGCCTACCACTCTTAGTTGTAAAATCACCAAACTTTAAAACCTTACAGTCAATCATAAATTCTATAAATTCGCGCTTATATTGTTCCATATATTCATTATCTCCTTATTTTATAGGGTTTTAACCTATTGTATTTTCTTAATTTTGCTCTACTACACCATTACTACACCATTTGTAACTATGCCCTTTTTTGCTCCATCTTCTGCATTTCTTCAAACAAAGTATCTTCTGTTACGTGACAATATAAATCCATAGTCATTTGAAGCGTACCATGTCCAAGCAATTTTTGGAGTGTCTTGGGTTGTACTCCATTTTCAATTGCCCTTGTTGCAAATGTATGTCTAAATGTATGTGATGCAAAATATTTAAACTTAGAATCTTCCTTCTGAATGTTTTTAATAATCAATTCAATACATTCTTTTACAAGAAACTGGTTTGTTGGCTTATTGTTTCTTGTAACAAACACCAAATCTTCGTAGCCTTCTAGTGCTTCCTTTCCCTTAAAGATAATTTCCTGTTTATTTATCCTTTGC
>JAVBSN010000031.1:0-9159 GCA_031547045.1 Lachnospiraceae bacterium | reverse complement strand
ATCAGCTTGAAGATAGTATGTGTATGCTCCATCAAAGAAGAATACATCTGTCATCTTCACTCCACCTAATGTATAGCTTTCATTCTTCCAAGTACCACCATGTGTAATACGGCTATAATAATCTCCTTTTTTGATTGTGAATGTCTTCTTAACTGTTCCTTCATATCCACCCTCGCCTTCACTAGTACCTGTAATCGTAACAATGGCCTTTCCTATTGCCTTATTCTTTGTATAAGACACTGTATAATCAGTTCCTAACTTCAAGGTTTTATTACCATCTTTTACTGTTACTGTTGGCCTCTTTTCCTTATTATCATACGTATATGTTGTTTGAGATAAGGTAACCTTTAATTCTTCTATAGACTTTTCTACATAGTGAATAGCATTATTTTTAGCATAGGTTTCTGCATAACTATTAGGACTACAGTATATAACTACAGCAGAGCACCAAAAAGCATCATTCTCTATACTTTTTACACTATCAGGAATCTTTATTGATACCAATGCACTATTTTCACCAAACGCTCTACTACCTACACTTTCCAAACCGTTCAAAATTATTACAGATTCCAGACTAGTACAGCTAAAAAAAGCTTCACTTCCTATACTTTTTACACTTGCCGGAATTGTTACTGTAGTAATACCACTGCAGTGTTTAAAAGCCATAGAATCTATATTTTGCACTCCATTAGCAATCGTTAGGGTTTTAATCCCTCTACAAGCTGAAAAGGCATTTTCTCCTATATTTTTTACACTTTCTGGAATTGCTATGGATGTAATTTGGTCACACCCAGTAAAGGCACCATTCCCTATAGTTTCTACACCGTTTGAAATCGTTACTGATGTAAGACTATAACAGCTATTAAAAGCCTTTGCTCCTATAGTTTTTATATTGCTCGGAATTATTACAGATGTAATATTTCCCCCCACATAAAAGCTTCTCCACCTATACTTGTTACTGCTTTTCCATCCAATGTACTTGGAATTGTAACTTCTTTTGCTCCACCTACATAGGTAGCTATCTCTACCGTACCATCTTCTAATTCGGTATACTGATAATCTCCTGATGATATAGAGGCTCCAATAATATTCCCATTATCACTTACTTCTTCTGGTTCCTCTGCTTTAACCACTACATTTGGTGTCATAATACTACACATAAATAATACCATTAATAATACTTTAAAATATTTTTTCATAGTTCTTCGCTCCCTTATTTTAATAATTTAATTATAGTTACAATTACTTACTATCATACGTTTTTGATTATAACATAGATTTTACTCAAATTACGCCAATCAACAAACTTTGATTGAGAGTGGCAATTTGTCTATTTTTTGCAAATAATTCCATATCACTATACTAATTCAATTTTTTAAAAAGACAGCTCATTCATTGAAGGAACTGTCTTACTAGTTATATATATTTAATTCAAATAGTTTGCTGGATTTTGTGGTTCACCACCAACTCTTATTTCAAAGTGTAGATGTGGTCCTGTTGATCTTCCTGTATTTCCCGATAAGGCTATTTTTTCACCTTGTTTTACATACTGTCCTACTGAAACTAATGGATTACTAAGGTGTCCATATCTTGTTAATACTCCGTCTCCATGGTCAATATCAACGCAATAACCATATGCTCCTGCCCAACCAGCTCTAACAATTGTTCCACCCCTTGATGCAAATACTGCTGTTCCTACAGGGCAACCAAAATCAAGACCCTTGTGCATTTTACCCCAACGCATTCCAAATCCTGATGTCTGTCTTGGATTACTTAGTGGATACATATAGGTTGGTATAGTCTTTGTTCCCCTATGAACTATTTTAGGCTGAGCCTCTGTTATTATATCTTGGTTAATTATTTCTCTACTATATTCACTGCCATTATTATAACTAATAATAGCTGTAACTACTCTTTCACCTTCTGTTGCTTCTTGAACAACTACATCATTTCCAACATACAATGATGAATCGTCCACATACTCTGTCTCTGCATAATAGTTTTCATTATAGGTAGCTTGTTCATCTACAAGTACCGAAATCTCTGTCTTTGGAACGATTACATTTAACTCATCACCTATTAGTATGTCTGAATCTACATCTAGTCCTTCATTCTCTGCTACAAGCTCATCTAAGGTCATATCATGATTTTGGGCTATAACTGATAAACAATCCCCTGGTCTTACCTCATATTTATCTATTTCATCATGAGGAGTTGTAAGATCTGACACTACTTGATTAACCTCTGCAATCTCTTCTGGCTGTACATAGGTTTCAATTATCTGTATGTCTTCTTTGAAATCTATATTAAATATTCCGTCTTCTGTTACTACTGTTTTCTCTCCTGCTTGTTCATCTTGAGATTGTTCTTCTTCTGATTGTCCGTCTGTTTGTTCATCTTCTATTTGTCCGCCTTCTGGATTAGATACTGTTTCTGTTTGATTTACTTCTGTACTTACTGCTGCTACATCTATTCCCAATGCTCCTGTTTCTCTGTCCACAATATTTGTATACTCTACAATAAATTTATCTTCAACATCATAAGTAGCTTGAGTCTCTTCCAATGCATTTAATACATCTTCTTTTGTTGAAAGTGTTGCTGTATAATCATTGATTTTTATTGTATAGGCTAACACTTTTCTATTTTCCATTAAATCATCTAATTGCGTATATAATACCTCTGATATTTCTTCTTTAGTTGATGCCTTCATCTTATTTCCCTTAACGGATTTAATATCTATAGGCATCTCTACAATTACTAAACTATTGTTTTCTTTACTCTTCTTAAGTCTAGCATCCTTGTATGCATTATTTACATCTTCTTCACTAAGCGTATATCCTACAACTTGTCCATCTATACTAATTTCATATATATCTTCAAAATAAGCTTTCGTTGCAACAGGACATACTATAGTTATAACTATTATTGCTATAATAAATGCCTTAGCATATTCGACTTGAACTCTAAGGGATTTACTTTTTTTACTATTCACTTGCTTGCCTCCATATAATATTCTCGGTAATTGTCATATTTTACTGTAACATTTCTGTAATATATCATAACAGCAACATAATATTATGTAAAGTGAATTTACTCGCAAAAAAACAAAAATGCCCTTAGAAAAGGACATTCTTGTATAATCTTTTATTAATTTTTACTTTTTAACGCTATAACCAAACTTTCCTATGTTTTCGCCTAATGCTATATATTCACCATGAGAGTATGCTACAAGTCCTAATTTGTTCAGTTCAAACTTACCTGTTTCATTCATATACTCGTCACTTACTTGTACATTTACTACTTCTGCAATGAACATGTGATGCGAACCAAGTTCTTTTATCCCCACTACCTTACATTCTATATTTACTGGGCTTTCCATTACAATTGGTGCATATGACAGTTTCTCACTCTTACCTTTGGTAAGTTTCATCTCTGCCCACTTGTCTACATCTTTACCTGATTTGACACCACACCAATCTGTTGCATATGCTATATCTTCTGTTGTTAGATTAATAACAAACTCTCCCGACTCTTTGACTATGTTGTATGAATGTCTCTCTGGTCTTATTGATATATATGTCATCGCTGGGTCTGAACATATTGTCCCTGTCCATGCAATTGTTATTATATTGTTTTCTCCTGCTTCATTACCACAGCTTACCATTACTACTGGAAATGGGTACACCATATTTCCTGGTTTCCATGATTGCTTTGCCATATTGTCCTCCTTATATGCTACCTCTAAATGATAATAGGTAACACCATATATACTCGGCTCGCAAATACCTTGCCAAGTCTCTGCCAGTCGCCAAGTATTCATAGTATATCTTAAAAATACTAATTTTTCAAACTTTACTGTATTTGCTTATAGTATTAATTATGTGAACATGTTAGAATACATGTATATTTAATACTATATTCATATAATATATATTAGAACAATAATTAACTAACTGAGGTGAGTTTTATGGCTAATAATTTTCTAGATATTGAAGATGTTCCTGCATCTTATTCAAATAAAGTAAGACAAGATTTAAAATTTAGAACTGGTAATTTTGTATGGCGTGTCAAATTCAATACACCACTTGACCCTGCATCTATTACCAAAGATACTATGTATATAACAGATAGTAATGGCGAGAAGCGTCAAGCTTATATTCGATATGATGCTAAGAATAATCAGATTGAGGTTGAGCCTATTAATCCATATGCTCAGAATGAGTATTATCATTTACACATAACTACTAAGGTTCGTTCCAAAGGCGGTCAACATCTAAAGCAACCTGTTCAACTTAAATTCAAATTATAATGTATATACAAAATGAGTAGATTTTAGATAATCTACTCATTTTGTATATATGCTATTTACCTCTATTTTTCAACATGCCCTGAATAGATACTTATAATACTTCCATATATACCCTTAATTTTAGTTTATATTATTTTCTATACTTGTCCACAAAATCTAAAAATACTTCCCACCTATCTTCATGATCTACAAAATATTTAGGACATTCTTTTCCCGTTACATCATAATGTCTAATTATATGGTCTCTGTCTATATCATAATAATCTGCAAGGGCTGCTACAAGATATACACAATTATTATAAGTAGCATCAGTAAAGTTTCCTGTTTTATCTGGATGACAACACTCAATTGCTAAACTATCGTCATTTCTTTTATTTGATGCATAACACATTTCATCGAGAGGGATACATTGTATTATCTCACCATCTAATCCAATCACAAAATGACTGCTTGCCTGTGTTTCTCCACTGTCTTTAAGACTTTCAAAATAATTTCTATTTCCTTGCCCTGTACTTCCAGGATTACCAGTATAATGTATTACTATATAATTAACTCCGCCTTTTAACTCTGTTCCTGGTCTAGAATTCTCATTAATAGTTAAGAAATCCTCTGTAATATTAAGGTCTGGAAAAACTGCTGCCGCCCCTTTTATAGGTTCTATATTTTTAGAAAATATTTTATCTACTATTGACTCTTCCTTAGTATCATTATTTGTAACTGCATTATCTTTTGCTTTACTAAATATAGCTCTTCCTATGCAAAGAACTGTAACTACGAAAAAAAACGCGACTGTTACTATTGCAATCATTTTGTTTTTTCTTGCTAATAATTGCCTTTCCCTAATACGTTGATTACTTGTTTTTTTCTTTCTTTTTCTTTGTGGATTTCTTGATTTATTGTTTCGACTTGCACCATCTTTATTATTAGATTGGTTGCTTTGACCTACTTTAGCTCTGACACTATCAGAACTATAATATTTGTTTTTAGGTAAGATACTACCTGTATTTTGTCTTTCGTCTCCCATGCCATCCCCTCGCTTTAAGGAAATTATATAGTTTATTCATAGTATAAGTATAAATATTATTATAACAAAATATTAAAAAAATATGAACTTGTAATATTTTCGTAATACATGTTCATATTTCTTCTATTTCTATATCTGTTTTATCATTATTTATGTTGCTGTTTAATCAACATTTAAATTGACTTTTCATCAACTAATTAGTATAATTAATTATGTTACAACATATATTAAAAAGTACAAGGTATATGAAACTTGTGGATTACAACCTTTTTAGGAAGTCTGAAACTTGTGAATTATACCTTCTTTTATTATTTACTTATATTTCTTAAAATCATATAATGCTGTTAATCTTTTAAATGCTGACAATCTATTTTTTTCAAAAAAAGTACCATTTTTAAAATTATCTCGTAGATAATCTCCTAGTTCTTCTGTATCAATAATATCTGCATAATATTTTATATTTGCAAATTGCTTAGGCATATGATCTGGATAACAGTTTATTATATCTTGAATACATGAAAAATTTCCATTACTATTAATACTCTTTACCTCTGTAGGATTCGGAGCAACATCATCATAATTTCTAATAATATTATAATTTTCAGGTACATTTTCTATCGAAAAATTTAATTCCTTTATGTATTTATATATTGGCAATAATGTTCCACCTGATGTACTACGAATATTTTTAAATGTATGCGTTATTAACTTTTCACTAATTATAAACGGCTTATTATCAAATAAAACATCTTCAATAATATCCATAATTCCAAAGGAATCAAAACCTATTTGTGATACCATATCCTTAGGACCTATAAATAATGCTACCTTATCATCATCTATATCAGGGCTATCCACACTACCAAATAAAATGTTGTTTTTCATTTCTGTAGAATATATATAATTTGTAACCATATCTTGCATTTGCCTAATAAGTTTTATAGGCATTGTGCTTTTTATAGAGCCAAGTTCCTTATATAAAACAGAATAATCCTCTAAAATAATTTCTGTCATATATATACTCTTATCTTTGAATTTTAATATTTTTGATTGTATACATTCCTCTCCCCCAAATGCTGGACTTATTAAAATAAAATTATCCTTAGTTTTTTCTAATTCCTTATCATTTAAACAAAATGCTATTTCTTCAAATATATTCAAAATATTTTTATCACCTATCCCATAACCAATAAAAATTATAGGATGTTCTGCCAATATGGTTAATAATTTTGCAGATAAATATTTAAGCTTTTCTTCAAAATTTTTATAATCTTGTTCAGTAAAAACTAGAGAGTTAGGGTTTGTGCAACACCCATGTATCTTATATATTTCATATATATTACTTACATTAGATAACAAAATATCTTTTTGACCTATTATTACATTAAAATCTGAAAATATCTCTGATAAAATATTATCATAATTTGTAGTAATAACGCCTGCTATTTTATCTTTATTATCAATTAATACCTTTAGTTCTTCACTTTCGTTCCTTCCACTATCTATAGATAATTCTTTAGCAATAAGAGCTACATATGTTTTAAATGGATTATAACTATTATCAATAATTTCTTTCTGCACTTCTCGACTAAATATTCTAGACTCAAAAGTATCATCACTATAGTATAAATCATTAAATTGTTTTTCTAATTTGCTAGCAATACGTGGATTTGCATGATACTTTATTATATCATCTGAATATTCTGGATTATTATTTTTTAATTCATATATGACACCTTGTTTAAATTTCTTAAACCTATCCTCACCACCATCATTCATACAAGACCATATTCTAAATAGTAAGCTATCCCATGATGGAGCATCAGAATATCTCATAGATAATCCTGTTCCAACAAACAAATAAGGTAGTTGCTTAAATTTTGATACAATTTTTTTAATTTCCATTTCATTAATAGGCATATTCCTTCTCCTTTGTACATAAAAATTAAATTTTTCATCTGTATTTTATTCTATCACCTTTTTGTACTTTTTCCAACGATTTAATATAACTATTGTCCAAATATTTTTGTTAAATTTACACACCTATTTGTAACTATAATAATCTAAAGTTACTCTTATGATAATCAATTAATCCATCTTCCTTCATACGTGATAATTCATGTGACAATGAACTTCTATCCACACAGAGAAAATCTGCAAATTCTTCTCTGTTAAAAGGAATTGTTATATTATTTCCTTGCTTCATAGCAAGGGTTTGAAGATAATTAATTACCTTTAATCTAAGACTCTTTTGACTAATAATCTCCATTCGATTCTGTAATGCAATATTTTTATTTGCAATAACATACAACATATTTTCTATAAGTTTTGTATGAAACATACATGAATTGTGGCAAGTATGAAGAATATGAGAGAAATTAAGCAATAAGATTGTTGAATCACTACTGACTTGTACACTTACTGGACTTTCCTCAACTCCAGCACAACAAATTGCTTCTGCAAAATAGTCCCCTACACCTAATGTTGATATTATTGTTCTGTCGCCTTCAATATTTTCCCTTATAATATGGGCACTACCCCTTAATATAATCCCTACAGTATCTACTTTATCACCTACTGTAAAAATGAATTCCCCTTTTTCATAATTGTTTATTCTAGCCTCCAAACAAGTCATCAATGAAAGTATTTCGGATTCTTCAATGTTATTAAATAATTTTACTTTACTTAGTATCGAAAGATAATTTTTCATTATACACCTCTAATTTTCGTGGTAATTACCACGCATTTTTTAATTTTATTATAGTACAATACATTTATAAAAACAAGAAAACTGTTTTGTTCTATAAGGAGGATACTAAATAATGAAACGTAATATTATAAAAATTGATGAAGATTTATGCAATGGTTGTGGTCTTTGTGCCATAGCATGTCATGAAGGTGCTATTGGAATGATAGATGGAAAAGCAAAATTGCTTCGTGATGATTACTGCGATGGGTTAGGTGATTGTTTACCAGTCTGTCCTACCAGTGCAATTTCTTTTGAAGAGCGTGAGGCAACCCCTTATGATGAGGCTGCAGTAAAAGCAAATATGGAAAAACACACAAAACAAAATCCATTACCTTGTGGTTGTCCAGGTAGTAATTCAAAAACTATTGCTAGAAAATCTGAACCAGTTGTTGAAGTTACAAAGAATCAAATGGATAGTTGCTTAATGCAGTGGCCCGTACAGATTAAGCTAGTTCCTATAAATGCTCCATATTTTGAAGGTGCAAAATTATTGATTGCTGCTGACTGTACTGCTTTTGCATATGGAAATTTCCATGAGAAGTTTATTAAAGATCATATTACTTTAATTGGTTGCCCAAAACTAGATGAAGGTGATTATTCTGAGAAACTTACAGCAATTATTAAGGAAAACAATATCAAAAGCGTTACTGTTGTAAGAATGGAAGTACCTTGTTGTGGAGGAATATCAAATGCTACAATTAAGGCATTGCAAGACAGTGGTAAGATGATACCATGGCAGATTATAACAATCTCCACAGACGGAAATATAATTGAAGAGTAACATGTAATATAACAGCCTATAAGTATGGTTATATACCACTCTTATAGGCTGTTATTAATCATTGCTATATTTGCCAGCTAATCCTACTGAATAGCCTTCAATAAGTTCAATCTTCTCTTCTCTAGACAACTGCTTAATGGAATACTCTCTCTTCATTGCTTCTTCTTTTGTAGCAAATTCCTCGTAGTACACAAGTTTGACGGGTAGATGAGCTCTTGTATATTTTGCTCCCCGTCCAAGATTGTGTGCTACAAGTCTTTGCTCAAGATCTGTGGTCCAACCTGTATATAGACTTT
>JAVBSN010000027.1:0-78467 GCA_031547045.1 Lachnospiraceae bacterium | reverse complement strand
ATCCCGAGTTCATTATAAACATCTAGCTTATTTTAAGCACTCGTTTTACTGTTTTTGGTTTAGCAATTTTCATTGCTGTTCGTTCTGAATATTCTATTGAATTTTCAGGGTTGCTTGGTTGTTTAATTATCAATGTTCTTTGCTTGTCCTATTTATGTAGGCTTGCAATAAAATACTTCCAAACCGTGTTTAGAAGTAAGCGGAGAGGGTGGGATTCGAACCCACGCGCCCTTGCGGACAAACGGTTTTCAAGACCGCCTCGTTATGACCACTTCGATACCTCTCCGTATTGTTTTCTTCGCTATTCTCACCAGCGACATTGACTATAATATCATTTTAAGTCTTACATGTCAATATCTTTTTTTAAAAATTTTTCAGCAATTTTCAAGTCTTCAATTGTTGTTATTTTTATGTTGGTATAATCCCCTTCAATCACCTTGATTTTATTAGCTTTATAACGTTCTACCACCATAGTATCATCTGTTATATCATCATCATTTGCACTAAGCATTTTTGTATATGCATCTAAAATAAGTTCATATCTAAAACTTTGGGGCGTTTGAATTTGCCATACATATTTTCTGTTAGGTGTGTCTTTTCCAAAACTATCTTCATCTACTATTTTTATTGTATCCTTAACTGGCATTCCTACTGTGCATGCTCCATACTCCATAACTGCCTCAATAGATCTATTTACAATATCAGTATTAATAAATGGTCTTGCTCCATCATGTATCATTACATAGTCAGTATCTTTTGTTGCACGTAATCCGTTATATACTGAATTATATCTTTCTTTACCACCAGCAATTATCTTACTAACCTTTTTCAAATTATACATATCTACTATGTTATTCTTACAATATTCTATTTCATCTCTACCCACAACTAGTATTACATCATCAATTACACTATCTTCAAAGCATTTCAAACTATAATATAATACTGGCTTATCTTCAATTAATAAATATTGTTTTTGAACAGAGGTACCCATTCTCTTTCCTTGTCCTGCTGCAAGAACAATTGCTGTGATTTTATTTTTCATAACTATCTTTGTCCTATCTTTAAATTAGGTATAGCATTTAAGTCTAATCCATGCCTTACCCCTTTAATATATTCATAATAACCTGCTACACCAATCATAGCTGCATTATCTGTACAATATATCGGTGATGGATAATAAAATTCTATACCTGATGCATTACATTTTTCTTGCAACATATTTCTAAGTGAAGAATTTGATGCAACTCCACCTGCTACTGCAAGTTTTGCCATTCCATATTCTTTAGCTGCTAATACTGCATTGTCAGATAATACATCTATTACTGCTTGTTGAAATGAAGATGCTATATTTGCCTTGTTTATTTCTTCACCCTTCATATCACATTGATTAATATAATTTAATACTGCTGATTTTATTCCACTAAAGCTAAAGTCATATGGTGCATCTTCTATATGAGCTCTAGGAAATTTTATTGCAAATGGATCTCCTTCTTTTGCTAGCTTGTCTATCTTTGGTCCACCAGGATAGCCTAAACCTATTGCTCTTGCTACTTTATCAAAGGCTTCACCAGCAGCATCATCCCTAGTCTTACCTATTATTTCATATTCACCATAATTATTTACTTTTACTAAATGAGAATGACCACCAGATACTACCAAGCACATAAATGACGGTTCTAAATCTTTATTTTCAATATAGTTAGCAGATATATGACCTTCTATATGATGAACCCCTACTAATGGTATATTCCTAGCAAAACTAATTGCTTTTGCTTCTGCAACTCCTACTAACAATGCTCCTACTAAACCTGGCCCATAGGTTACTGCTATTGCATCTATATCATCCAATGTAGTCTTTGCTTCTGTTAAGGCTTCTTCTATAACTTGATTTACTTTTTCTATATGTTTTCTTGATGCTATCTCTGGAACTACTCCTCCGTATAATTTATGAAGTTCTATTTGCGATGATATTACATTAGAAAGTACTTCTCTTCCGTTAACTACAACTGCTGCCGCTGTCTCATCACATGATGACTCTATTGCTAGTATTTTTACTTCCTTACTCATCTCTTGCCTCCACAACTCTCCAACCTAGTATCTTCCATCTATCATTACTATCTTTTGCTAAAATATATTCCTCATATGTTTTCTCACCTGTAGTCTTAACCTTTATATTAACAGTCACATCTATTTTGGCATACTCTACATCTTCTATTGTATAATATTCAATATCATTAGCTGCACTCATAGTGTAGCTTGTTATTGACATATTCTCATCTCTATAACTTGCAATTTCATTTTTTAAAGATTGTAACTGCACATTTTCTTTGTTGTTAGAAAGCAATTCTTTGTCATATAGATTTCTCATTTGACTATTTAATGTTTCTATCTCTTTATCATCAAGTCCACCATTATATAAACATTTTAAATATCTACAATGAAGTTTAACAACATCCCTTACCGTTTTGGGATACTCATCTTCAAAATTATATTTTTTCAATTTCTCAACTTCTGTTGGTTGAGTCTTATCAAACCTATTATTAGCTTTATTATTAAGATAATTATAATAAACAAGAGCTAGCACAATTAATAGCCCTATAATACCTACTGTTCGTATAGTTTTTACGCTCTTATTCATATATTCTTCCTCCTAATCTTCATCAAACATTAATGTTGCATCTTTTCTACATCTAGGAATACTTGTATTATTGAAAATAGCTCTTACTTTATCGCTATATTGTTCTGGTCTAACCAATGAAGGGCTATAATGTGTAAGCCATAATTCTTTTACATTCGCTTCTTTGGCAAGTCTTGCTGCCTCATACATTGTCATATGTTTGTATTCTCTTGCCTTTGATTCTTTCTCTTTCTCGCCATACATACCTTCACATATAAACAAGTCTGATTCTTTTGCATATGTAACTATATTATCAACAGGCCTAGAATCTGTACAGTAAGTTACCTTTAGACCCTTCCTATCTTTTCCTAATACCATATCTGATGTATATGTTACTCCTTCTTCTATTATTTCTTCACCTTTTTGTAATCTAGTCCAAAACTTCATTGGCACTTGATTTTCCTTTGCCTTGTCTACATCAAACTTCCCTGCTCTGTCTATAGAAAAAGAATATCCGTAACATAACATATTATGGTTTACTTTATATGCATCTATATTAAGCCCATTAAAATAATAACTTCCTCCATCAGCCTCTAGCTCTATAAAGTCAATATCAAATGGTAATTCAGGTGCTATCACTCTTAATGCTTTTACTACTTGTTCAACTCTTTTAGGCCCTATAATAGTTACTGGCTTGGTTCTATCTGCATTACCTATAGTAAGTAACAATCCTGGCAAGCCACTAATATGGTCTGCGTGAAAATGTGTAAAGCAAATAACATCTATAGGATTAAAACTCCATCCCTGTTCTTTAATTGCTACTTGGGTTCCTTCTCCACAATCAACCAATATACTACTTCCATTATATCTTAACATTAACGATGTTAATGCTCTGTTTGGAAGTGGCATCATGCCTCCCGTACCAAGCAAACATACGTCTAACATAATAATCCCTCTTTTCAAGCCACTTAAATAACTATGGCAATATTTATATTATTCTACCACATTTTATTTAGATGTCAAAATTAAAAATGCACCCAACCGCTTATATAGCAATCAGATGCACTTATGTTATAATCACATACAATTTTTTGAATTTTAATAATACCTATTTTATTTTTAAATCATTTCAATAGTATCCATAATATCAACTGGTAACTTTAATGTTTTTGCTAATTCATCATAACAGTTCTCACATATAATTAATTTATGAGTCTGTCCATCTTTTTCGGAAAAATATCCCCATCGTTTTTCTATGTGAAGAAAGTCCTCCACGACTATGTCATTTTCCTTCTTTAGTTCTTTGCCACAGACATTACATATAACCTTATCCTCATTATACATTATCTGACCTCCTGCACATGTAATCATAATCATATTATACACACTTTCGCTTTTATTCGATAGTGGTAATAAATGTCTGCATGATAACTGCGTTTTCACTAGGATTAGTATAATATCCTTTTCTTATATCTATCTTGTCAAAACTGAAATTCGAATATAACTTTATAGCTATTTCATTAGATTCTCTTACTTCTAAAGTAATCTTCTGTAGTCCAAGTATAATAACTTCTTTCATAACATAAGTCATAAGCTGATTAGCTAGACCCCTTCCTCTGTAATCAGGCAATACTGCTATATTAATCAAATCCGCTTCATCACCCACTACCATAATTCCTACATAACCAATTAATATGTAATCTTGAATTATTCCATAGTAATAATTATAGTCATATTTAAAAATTTCTTCAATACTATCAAGCGACCAAGTATTGGTAAAACAATTATTTGATATATCATATAATTGCTTTGCATAATTTATATCTAACCTTTTTATAGAAATCATATTATCTCCATTATATCATAAGCAGAGCTTATGATCACATTCGCCGGTCGTCATGAATAGACTTTGTCTGCTCCTTCTCCCTTGCGCTCATTATACTATTTGGACTGTACTTGCTTTTCTTTAAGTTCTCTTTCTGCTTGAGATAGTCTTAAATATTCTGGCTTATGTTCTGCTGCATTTTCATATTTACCCATATTGTAATAATCAAAAGCTCTTACTCCAATTGCTCCTGCTCTTTGTTTGTTTAAATGTGCTGGTGCAAATGTATATGGTACTTTTATTTCTTCTTCTATTATATTTTTAAATACGGTCACTCCATCACCTAAAAATATTACTTCCTTATCAAGAGCATTTATTATGCTAATAATCTCTTCTATACCTACTGCCATTTGTTCCCTAACAACTGTAAATTTACCATCAACAAAAGTATATAATCCTGTATAAGTTTGATTTCTTCTAGCATCCATAATAGGACATATAAGATTTGTAACATTGTATAAATTATACGCCATTCCTTCAACCGTAGGTATTCCTATTAATGGCTTATCAAGAGCTAGTCCTAACCCCTTTGCTGTTGCTGAACCTATTCTAAGTCCAGTAAATGAACCTGGCCCTGCTGCTACAGCTATTGCATCTATTTCATTAAGATTAGTATCCGTCATCTTCACAATCTCATCTAGCATAGGTAATAATGTTTGGGAATGTGTTTTTTTATAATTAACTGTATATTCAGCAATCATGTTATCATCTTCTAATATTGCAACCGATGCTACAAGACCTGAACTATCCAATGCTAATATCTTCATATATCAACCTACTCTTTCCTCTAATGTGATTGTTCGATATTCAAACCCTTTTTCATTGTTCTTATCTATATTTATTTCAAAACACCTATCTGGTAATATTCCTTCAATTAGATTTGCCCATTCTATCAAGCAAACTCCTTCACCATATACCATCTCAGTAAATCCTATCTCTTCCATCTCTTCTTCATCTGCTATCCTATAAACATCAAAATGATAAAATGGCATTCTTCCATCATCATATTCTTGTACAATAGTAAATGTAGGACTGTTAACAGATTCTTTCACTCCAAGTCCTACAGCAAATCCTTGTGAAAATAAAGTTTTGCCAACTCCTAAATCTCCTAACAATAAATACACCTGCCCAGCTACGGCTTTCTCTCCTAATTGTTTACCAATATTAAATGTCTCTTCTGGTGAACAGCTTTCATATAACATAACTTATCTCTTTTCTAATAAACATATCTTATTTATCTAATAACTTTTTAGTAACTTTTATTTTTCTACCTTTAACGCTATTAACAACTATACTTGTTACATCATCCAACTTATCCCCTATTTCTTGTAAAGGGAAAATAAATGCATGTATTTTGGAACTATATACAAGAAGTTGATTCTTAGTTAATACCACTTTAATAATTTTATCCCATTCAATGCTCTCTGAATTCTCATCTTGAGAAACTGTTATACCTTCACCACTAATAGTATAAGTTAAAGCTTTCTTATAGGATGAATTCATAAGTACCTGTCGCTTAGCTCTTGCCCTTAACATAATAGGATTAATTATTGTCCAAAGCAATGATATAAACAACAAAATACCCTTACCCATATCTGTTTGTTCTTTAAAGGTAGTTATTAATAGAATCATTGCAAATAGACTTAGTAATACTCCAAACAAACTGCCAAAGGTGGTATAATTATGATATAGCATAAATCTATACATATATTTAGCTTTCATATTTACGTCAAATGTTATCTCTTCCTTCATAATACCTACCACCTTTACTATATTACAATTTCATTGTAAGTTGAATTCTTTTTCTATCTAAATCAACAGACATAACTTTTACTTCAACTACATCACCTACACTTACAGCTTCAAGTGGGTGTTTTATAAATTTCTTATCAGTTATTTGTGAAATATGAACTAATCCATCTTGGTGAACACCTATATCAACAAATGCACCAAAATCTATTACGTTTCTAACTGTACCTTTTAGAACCATGCCCTCTGTTAAATCTTTCATATCCATTACATCTGTACGAAGTATTGGTTTCGGCATTTCATCACGAGGATCTCTTGCTGGTTTCTCTAATTCTTTAACAATATCAGTTAGAGTTATTTCACCTACACCTAATTCCTTTGCCAATGCTCCAGTATTCTTAGCCATAAGTGATAATCCTGTAAGTCCTGATTTACTTAAATCATTTATATCATAACCTAGTTTAGCAAGTAGTTTCTCTGCTGCTTCATAAGTCTCTGGATGTACACTTGTTGCATCTAATGGGTTAGTTCCATCTTTTATTCTCATAAAACCTGCACATTGCTCATATGCTTTAGGTCCAAGTTTTGCTACCTTAAGTAATTCTTTTCTATTCTTAAATCTACCATGTTCTTCTCTGTATGCAACAATATTCTTTGCAATAACTTTTGAAATTCCAGATATATATTCTAATAATGATGCTGATGCAGTGTTTAAATCTACACCAACTTTATTTACAGAATCTTCAACAACTGCTGATAATGCTTCACCAAGTTTTTTCTGATTCATATCATGTTGATATTGACCAACTCCTATAGATTTAGGATCAATCTTTACTAACTCTGCAAGAGGATCCTGTAATCTTCTAGCTATTGATGCTGCACTTCTTTGTCCTACATCAAAATTAGGGAACTCTTCTGTTGCAAGTTTACTTGCTGAATATACAGATGCACCTGCTTCATTTACAATAACATATTGAACATTTTCAGCAATCTCTTTAAGAAGTTCTACAATAATCTGCTCTGATTCTCTAGATGCAGTTCCATTACCTACAGATATTAATGTAATATTATATTTTTTAATTAAAGAATGAACTATTCTCTTAGATTCTGCTACCTTGTTTTGTGGTTCAGTAGGATATATTACTATAGTGTCTAATACTTTACCAGTTGGATCTACCACTGCTAACTTACATCCTGTTCTAAATGCAGGATCCCATCCTAATACAACTTGTCCTGCAATAGGTGGTTGCATTAATAATTGCTCTAGGTTTTTCCCGAATACGAAAATAGCACCGTCTTCAGCCTTTTCTGTTAACTCACTTCTTATATCTCGCTCGATAGCACCAGAAATAAGCCTCTTGTAACTGTCTTCACAAGTTGCTTGTAATAATGGTGTTGTATATGGATTGTCATTAACGATAACATTCTTCTCTAAATATCTTAATATTCTTTCTTCAGGAGCTTCTATCTTAACTGTTAATATCTTCTCCTTTTCACCTCTGTTAATTGCTAATATTCTATAACCTGCTGCTTTAGCAATTGGTTCAAAGAAATCATAGTACATCTCATACACTGATTTTGCTTCCATATCCTTGGCAGCAGTTATTATTTTTCCTTCTTTAAATGTTATATCTCTAATATATGTTCTATATTCTGCATCATCTGAAATATTCTCTGCTATTATATCAAGAGCTCCTGCTATTGCTTCTTCTACATTTGCTACAGCTTTTTCTTCTGATATATAAGCCTCTGCCTCTTCTTCAATAGGCTTATTAGTCATTTGAAGAATTATAATATTAGCTAATCCTTCTAATCCTTTTTCTTTTGCAATTGTAGCTCTAGTTCTTCTCTTTTGCTTATATGGTCTATATAGATCTTCAACAGCTACTAAAGTTGCTGCTTCTAATATACTTTTTTCTAATTCAGGAGTTAACTTTTCTTGTTCTCTAATACTTGAAATAACTGATTCTTTTCTCTCCTCAAGATTTCTTAGATAATTAAGTCGCTCACCTAATTGTCTTAACACCTCATCATTAAGAGAACCTGTCACTTCTTTACGATACCTTGCTATAAAAGGAATTGTACATCCTTCGTCAATAAGTTTTATTGTTGCCTCTACTTGACTTGCCTTAATGCCAAGTTCCTTGGCTAACACTTTAGTTATATCCATTCATCCTACCTCTATAAATTATATTTCTATGGTAATTTTCTTACCACTATTTTTAAATTCTCTATATGACACTCCAGCCATATCAAACATCATCTTTGATGCCATTGTAGATTCTGTATCAGAATACTTATCTGATAAATACACAACTTCTTTTATTCCACTTTGAATAATAGCTTTTGCACATTCATTACATGGGAATAATGTTGAATAACATCTTGCCCCAGCCAAAGAACCTCCACTATAATTAAGTATTGCATTTAATTCAGCATGGCACACAAAGAAATACTTATTTTCTAAAGCATTTCCTATCTTTCCCCATGGCATATTATCATCGTGGCATCCAGAAGGCATACCATTATATCCAACTGATAATATTTTATTATTATCATCTACAATACAAGCTCCTACTTGAGTATGTGGGTCTTTACTTCTCTCTGCAGATAATAAAGCAACACCCATAAAATATTGATCCCAACTTAGATAATCTACTCTTTTCATATGTAACCTCCAAATTTCAAAAAATACAGTTAACTATTCTTTAGCAACTGTATTTTATCATAAATTAGGATATAAGTAAAACACCAAGTATCAATAAAATTATCTGAAATATTATTATAGCAGGAATTCCAACATAGAACTTTGGCTTTTTAGTTTTGTGATGAAATATTTTCATTCCTGCCAATGCTCCAAGACTTCCTCCAAGAAAAGCAATTCCTATTAATGTAGCCTCTGGTATTCTCCATTTATTTTTTATAGCCTTTTGCTTGTCAATTCCAAATGCACATAAACCTACTGTATTCAGTATTAACAAATACCCTACAACAATTATAATATTATTTTTAATTAATTCTAACATGCAATTCTCCTCATTTTATGGTTAATCTGAACTTGCTCAATAAATCTTACATTTCCTTATGGTATTTAGTAAGATAATACACATTTATAAAAACAATAAATAAATACACCACTACTAGGGTTATGATTACATACATGTCAACCTGCATAAGTACAAAGGCAAGCAAAATTGCTCCATATATATATCATCAAGTCATAAGCTCTTACTTTTGCCTTATTGTTAATAGTTTTATTGCTCTCGTCCTTTTCCTCGATTTCAACTTAATTTGTAGCTTGTGGATTTTTGATTAATGTTATATTTTTTATGGCTTCTCCAAGATTACCTCCAAAGATACCTGCTCCTCCTCATAAATGAAGATTTCCTCAATACTTAACCCAAAGTATCGTGCTATTTTGAAAGCCAAGATAATTGAAGGATTGTATCGCCCATTTTCCAATGAGCCAATTGTCTGTCTGGATACTTCTAAATCGTTAGCAAGTTCCTCTTGTTTAATTCCACGCAACTTTCTTATTTCTTCAAGACGATTTTTCAAATCACCACTCCCCTATAGTAAAATGGAAAGTTCACTTTCCAAACCAAGAGTAACATAAATATCTATTAATATCAAGCCAACTTTCCATCATTTATAACTAAACATAAAAAAGGGATACCAATCAAATAGTATCCCTTTCACACTCAATATTAATTTTATTTATTACTCGCCTAATGCAAATTTCTCATGGATTGCATTCATAGCTTGCTCCGTATATTTTACATCAATAAGAACACTTACTCTTATTTCTGAAGTTGAAATCATTTTAATGTTAATGTTTTCATCATATAATGCTTCAAACATCTTCGCTGCAACACCTGGGTTAGACATCATACCTGCACCAACGATTGAAACCTTAGCTACATCCTTATCAACATCTACATTCTCATATTCATGGAAATGTCTCTCAATTATCTCAACAGCCTCATCTGCATTATCTACTGCAACAGTAAAACTGATATCCTTTGTTCCATTTCTACCTACTGATTGAAGAATCATATCTACATTGATATTATGTCTTGCTAAATGATTGAATAATCTAAATGCCACACCTGGCTCATCCTTTAATCCTATTAACGCTATTCTAGCTGCATCTTTATCTGCTGCTACTCCACTTACTAGCATTTTTTCCATTTTTGTTACCTCCTTAACAACGGTTCCTTCTGATGTATTTAAACTTGAACGTACTACTAATTGTACTCCTTGCTTCTTAGCCATTTCAACTGAACGGTTATGAAGTACTCCTGCACCTAATGTTGCTAATTCTAACATTTCATCATAAGTAATTGCATCTAACTTACGAGCCTTAGGCACCTTGCGGGGATCTGCTGTGTAAACACCATTTACATCTGTATATATTTCACATACATCTGCATTAAGTGATGCCGCTAATGCAACCGCTGTTGTATCAGAACCACCTCTTCCAAGTGTAGTATAGTTATCAAATTTATCTATACCTTGGAATCCTGTTACGATAACAATTTTTCTTTGGTCTAATTCATTTTTAATTCTTTCGCTATCTATTCTCTTAAGTCTTGCATTTCCATATACACTTGTTGTATGCATAGCTACTTGAAATGCATTAAGTGATATTGCTGGAACACCTAAGTTATTCATAACCATAGCCATAAGAGATACTGACATTTGCTCTCCTATAGTATATAACATATCCATCTCTCTTTTAGGTGGATTAGGATTCATTTCTTTTGCTTTATCAATTAGTTCATCTGTGTATTTGCCCATAGCTGATAAAACAACAACAACATCATTACCCTTTTTATAGTCTTCTATACATCTTTGAGCAACATTATACATTCTCTCTTTGTCGGCTACAGATGTACCGCCAAACTTCTTAACTATTAACATATTTTCCTCCTTATGCTTCTTATCTAGTCATTACAAAATAAATGATTAATAATAGCATGACCTTCTGCCACATATTTTCCACTCGCTTTGGCTTCTGCTTCATTATACATATATGTATTATCTAACTTATTAGTGCTGTCATATAACATATATGGCACTGGATCACTAGTATGTGTACGAATGCAAATTGGAGTTGGATGATCTGGAAGTATTAATATTCTAACATCTTCTTCTCTTGCTTCACATTCTTCTTTAATTATCTTAATTACTCTTTGATCAAGATTCTCAATTGCTTGAATCTTTCTCTCAAGACTTCCTTGATGACCCATTTCGTCTGGAGCTTCTACATGAACATATACAAAATCATAACCATCTTCACAAAGTGCTTTGACTGCTGCCATAGCTTTCCCTTCATAATTTGTATGAAGTCCACCATTAGCACCTTCAACTTCTATGTTATCCATTCCTGCACCTACAGCAATTCCTTTTAATAAATCTACTGCAGATATCATAACACCTTTTTTGTGATTCTTTTCTTCAAAAGAAGATAATGCTGGTCTAGTACCTGCTCCCCAGAACCATATTGAATTGGCTGGATTAAGTCCTTGTTCTTTTCTCGCAACATTTATAGGATGATTAACTAATATATTATAACTTTTCTTCATCATGTTATATAATACTTCATCCTCTGGCAAATAGTCATTAATAACCTTACCTAATATATCATGAGGTGGCGTAAGTGGCAACACTTTTCCATTATCCCATATAGTTAAATGTCTATAACTTGTTCCTACATAGAACTTATATAAGTCATCTTCTAATTCTTTTCTTACAGCTTCAAGTAATACAGTCGCATCTTCTGTAGATATTTCACTTGAACTATGATCTATAATTGTTCTCATCTCATATTCAGCCTCATCTTCACTTAAAGTAACAATATTACATCTAAATGATATATCTGTAGACTTCATATCTACACCAATACTTAATGCCTCTAATGGTGAACGACCTGTATAATACTGCTTGGGGTCATATCCTATAACTGATAAATTTGCAGTATCACTACCAGGGCTCATTCCTTCTGGTATTGTATGCACTAATCCTATTTCAGAAACTTTTGCTAATTCATCCATAACAGGTGTTTTAGCATATTCTAATGGTGTCTTTCCTCCAATTTCTTCAATTGGATAATCTGCCATCCCATCACCTAATACTATGATGTATTTCATTTATTTATCCTCCAGTGATAAAATTTAATCTAATATAATTTAGTGCAGTGATTTCACTTGCTTGCAAGGGTGAAATCACAAACGTCAGAGTGAAAATAAATTTTTCACTCTTAGAAATCTACTCTAATGATATTTTTTACATTAGAAACTTGCTTAATACTTTCTGCAAATTCACCTTCAGCTATTTCCTCAGTAATAAATGCAGATTCCCCTTCAACGCCTTCTGCTTTTACAAATAGAACATTTCCAAATAACTCTTTTATCTGTAATAAATCTATATCATCTATATCTTCATCTTTAACTCTGACAAAGAACTTATGCTTAGCATCTTGGAATTTTCCAAGTTCAAGCTTATCTTCACTCCAAATAGTCATAATGCTTACATTTTTATGCTTAACTGCATCAACAACATCTGATACTACTGCACTAGCTGTTGGAAGTTTTCCTGCGCCACGACCGTAGAACATTACATCATCTAATACATTTCCATGTACAAATATACCATTAAATACATCATTTACATTAATTAATGGATGTTTCTTATCAATAATAATTGGTGCTACCATTGAATATATTTTTCCATCTTCCATAACTTTACTTGTTCCAACTATTTTAATTGATGCATCTAATGATTTTGCATATTTAAAATCAATATCTGTAATCTTTGTTATTCCTTCTGTATAAATATCTTCATAATCAACTTGCTTTCCAAATGCTAATGATGTTAATATAGCAATCTTACGACAAGCATCATATCCTTCAACATCTGCCTCTGGATTACGCTCTGCATAACCTAATTCTTGAGCTTGTTTAAGAACATCTTCAAAAGCTGCTCCTTCTTCTGCCATCTTTGTTAAAATATAATTAGTTGTTCCATTTAAAATACCTGTAATTTCAGTAATCTTGTCTGCTGTTAATGAGTTAATAAGTGGTCTAATAATTGGTATACCACCACCTACAGATGCTTCAAATAAGAAATTTAATTTGTTCTCTTTGGCAATTGCTAATAATTCAGCACCATGTTTTGCAACTAGTTCTTTGTTTGATGTAACTACACTTTTTCCCTTTAATAATGCTTGCTTTACAAAAGTGTAAGCTGGCTCTACACCACCCATAACTTCAACAATTATTTTCACTGTATCATCAGCTAATATAACATCATAATCATGAACTAACACTTTTTCAACTATATCCCCTGGGAATTCTCTTAAATCTAATACATACTTTAGATTAATATCATCTCCAGCTCTTTTACAAATACTTGCTCCATTAGTATTAAGAACCTCAACTACTCCAGATCCTACTGTACCATATCCTAATACTGCTATGTTTATCATAATTCCACTCCTTAATGTATATTATTTATTTTCATCTATAATTTTATTTAAATCATTTACTTCTGATTCTGATAATATGCTTTCTACTGATATGTTAATCATTATACTTCCATTTACATTTACAATGCTATCCATATATGACGTTTCTTCAGACTTAAGTACTACTGGCACTCCGCTAACTTTGGAATCATTTACAACTTCAATCCCTATAACTAAATCTACTTCGAAAGCTAGTGGTATTCCATGAGTATTAGTTACTAATAGCTTTTTCGTATCTCCAGTATAGTCATCAGGTAAACTAAACTTACTTCTCAAACTATATACAGGAATAATTTCTCCTCTTAGGTTTATTAATCCTTTGATATTGGGGGGGGCAACTGGAAGTGGCATAATATTATAATCTTGCTCAATTCCTTTTACACTCAATAACTCCATTGTATATGTCTGATTCCCTAGTTTAAACATTACATATTGTAGTTCTGCCATATTATCACTCCTTATCCTTATCCATACTATTCCACTTTAGATATGCGTTTATAAATGTATCAATGTCTCCATCCATTACAGATTGAACATTGCCCACTTCTTCATTAGTTCGGTGATCTTTTACCATGGTATATGGTTGCATAACATATGAACGTATCTGACTTCCAAAACCATTCTCCGTTACTTCGCCACGAATATCTGATATTTTGTCTAGATTCTCTTGTTGTTTAATTACATATAATTTGGACATAAGCATCTTCATCGCTCTGTCTTTATTTTTATGTTGTGATCTTTCATTTTGACATTGAACCACTACTCCCGTAGGAATATGTGTAATTCTTATAGCTGATTCTGTTTTATTAACATGCTGTCCACCTGCACCACTTGCACGGTATTTATCTATTCTTAAATCTTCTTCATTAATATCAACTGTTATATCGTCATCAATATCAGGCATAATATCACATGATGCAAATGACGTCTGACGCTTTCCTGCCGCATTAAATGGTGATATTCTTACTAATCTATGTACACCTTTTTCTGCTTTAAGATAACCATATGCATTCTCACCATTAACCTGAAAAGTTACTGATTTAATTCCTGCCTCATCTCCATCTAGATAATCAAGAACTTCTACACTATAACCCTTCTTATCTGCCCATCGAGTATACATCCTATATAACATACTGGTCCAGTCGCAACTTTCTGTTCCACCTGCTCCCGCATGTAGAGTTACTACTGCATTATTTTTATCAAACTCTCCTGATAAAAGAGTTGCTATTCTTAAATTCTCTAATTTGTAAGAGAAATCCGAAATTTCTTTATCAATATCCTCTAATAAACTTTCATCTTCCTCTTCTCTAGCCATTTCAATTAAAATATCTATATCTTGATATGCATTATTCAATTGATTAAAGCTTTCTATTGTATCCTTTAATCCTTTTAATTTTCTAGTAATTTCTGTTGAACGAGTAGCATCTCCCCAAAATTCTGGGGATTCCATCTCATATTCTAATTTAGAAACTTCTAGTTCTAATGTGGGAATATCTAGTGAGTTTTTCAGTTCATTAAGTGGGTTCGAATACCCATTAAGTGTATATCTATACTGATCTAATTCTATCACTAGTCCACCCCTCTAATTTCTTCCACAACATTGTTTATATTTCTTTCCACTTCCACAAGGACATTGATCGTTTCTGCCTATCTTTGCTGATTGTCTCCTAACAGGTCCTTTGGTAACACTATCATCTTTGTTAGTGCCTGTAACCTTAGCAACCTGCTCTCTTTCTACCTTTTGCTCAATTCTTACATGGAGTAATAACTTTGCTGTCTCTTCCCGTATTGAACTTGTCATCTCATTGAACATATCATATCCTGTAAACTTATATTCAACTAATGGATCTCTATTTCCTAAAGCTTGAAGACCTATTCCTTGTCTTAGTTGCATCATATCATCAATATGAGTCATCCATTTTTTATCAATAACTTTAAGAAGAATTACTCTCTCAACTTCTCTTAAGTGCTCAGGTTCAACAAACTCAGTCTCTTTTGCTTCATAAACCTTAATAGCTTCTTCCTTTAATCTATGCTTTAACTCATTCTTAGACATTTTCTTATTATCTTCTGATAATACTATCTTATCAATTGGAATTATTGGTAACATTAATTGATTCAACTCTGCTACATCCCAATCTTCTGTATTTTGATCTTCTGAAATTACTGTATCTACACAATCTTCAACAGTATCTACTATCATCTTATATACAACATCTCTCATACTTTCGCCATCAAGAACTCTTCTTCTCTCAGCATATATAATTTCCCTTTGCTCATTCATAACTTGATCGTAATCTAATAAATTCTTACGAATTCCAAAGTTATTACTCTCTATTTTCTTTTGAGCCTTTTCAATAAAGTTACTTATTGTCTTATGTTGAATCTCTTCTCCATCAGGAATATTAAGAGTATCATATAAAGACATAACTCTCTCTGAACCAAATAGTCTCATTAAATCATCTTCAAGACATAAGTAGAACTTAGATTCACCTGGGTCACCTTGACGACCAGCACGACCTCTTAATTGATTATCAATACGTCTTGACTCATGTCTTTCAGTACCAATTATCTTAAGACCACCTAAATCTGTAACACCTTCACCTAATTTAATATCTGTACCACGACCTGCCATATTAGTTGCTATTGTAACGGAACCCTTTTGACCAGCCTCTGCTACAATTTCAGCCTCCATCTCATGGAACTTAGCATTAAGAACCTTATGTGGCACACCTTTCTTGCTTAATCTATGACTTAATTCTTCTGATGCTTCAATTGTAATAGTACCAACTAATACCGGTTGTCCTTTATCATGTGAAGCTACAATTTCATCAACTATTGCATTAAGCTTTTCTTTCTTTGATTTATATACAGAATCTTGATGATCGATTCTGGCTATAGGAAGATTTGTTGGAATTACGATTACATCCATTCCATATATTTCTCTAAACTCTTTTTCTTCAGTAAGCGCTGTACCTGTCATACCTGATTTCTTGGCATACTTATTAAAGAAGTTCTGGAATGTAATTGTTGCTAGAGTCTTACTCTCTCTCTTAACCTTTACATTTTCCTTTGCTTCTATAGCTTGGTGTAAACCATCTGAATATCTTCTACCTGGCATAATACGTCCAGTAAATTCATCTACAATAAGAACTTCATCATCTTTTACAACATAGTTTTGGTCTTTAAACATAAGATTATGTGCACGTAATGCTAATATAATATTATGTTGAATCTCTGCATTTTCTGGATCTGCTAAGTTCTCTATATGGAAAAATTGCTCAACTTCTGATATACCTTGAGCTGTAAGCATAACTTGCTTATCTTTCTCATTTACTAAGAAATCTCCATCTTCTTCTATATCAACACCCATCATAGCATCCATCTTTGATATTTCTCCATCTGAAGAACCTCTCTTCATTCTCCTAGCTAAAATATCACACATTCTATATAATTCTGTTGACTTTCCACTTTGCCCCGAAATAATAAGCGGAGTTCTTGCCTCATCAATAAGAACAGAGTCAACCTCATCTACGATTGCATAGTTTAATTCCTTCTGAACTAATTGTTCTTTATATATAACCATGTTATCTCTTAGATAATCAAATCCAAGCTCATTATTAGTAGCATATGTAATATCACAATTATATGCAGCTCTTCTTTCTTCATTAGTTGAGCTATTAAGTATAACACCTACTTTAAGCCCTAGAAATTCATGTACTTGTCCCATCCACTCAGCATCACGCTTCGCTAGGTAATCATTAACAGTTACTATATGAACTCCCTTTCCAGTCAAAGCATTCAAATAAGCTGGTAAAGTAGATACTAAGGTCTTACCTTCACCAGTTCTCATCTCTGATATTCTTCCTTGATGAAGCACGATACCACCAACAAGCTGAACTTCATAATGCTTCATATTAAGAACTCTGCTTGCTGCCTCTCTAACTACTGCAAATGCTTCTACTAATATATCATCTAGGGTCGCCCCATCTTCTAATCGTTTCTTAAATTCATCAGTCTTTGCCTTAAGCTGATCATCACTTAATTTTTGCATAGTCTCGTCTAACGCTTCTATACCTTCAATAAGTGGTTTAATTCTTTTTATTTCTTTATCACTATGTGTTCCAAATACACTTTCGAATAAACTCATATTTTACACTCCTACCTTGTTTTGATATGCAAAGTATATTGTAACATTTTAATAATTCATAATCAACACAAAATTTTACAGTGGTTACGCCTATTCTAGTTGTTTTCTTAATTTTAGCAATATCTTTTTCTCCATTCTAGATACTTGAACTTGGGAAATCCCTAAAACTTTTGCAATATCAGTTTGTGTTTTATCTTGATAGTATCTTAACATAACTAACTGCTTTTCTTTCTCTTCTAAATTATCAATCATATTATTTAGTGCTATACTATCTGCTATTCTATCACTATCGTCCTCTACTCTAGCCAACTTATCTATTAGATATATGGAATTACCATCACTTTGATATATTGTCTTATATATTGACTCCACATCACTATTTGCTTCTAGAGCAGCCACTATTTCTTCCTCTTCAATCTCCAAACTTGCTGCTAATTGACTTATTGTAGGTTCTTTGCAATATTTATTAATATATTTTTCCTTTTCTATCTTTACTTTATACGCTATTTCTTTTAAAGACCTACTTACCTTTATCATACCATCATCTCTTAAAAACCTTTTTATCTCTCCTGTTATCATAGGTACCGCATAGGTAGAAAATCTTACTTCATATGATAAATCAAATTTATCTATACTTTTTATTAATCCAATGCAACCTATTTGATATAAATCATCTAACTCATATCCCCTATTTCCAAATCTTCTAACTACACTCCATACTAATCCTAAATTTTCAGATACAATTTTATCTCTAGCATCTACATTCCCATCTTTTGCAAGCTTTATTAACTCTAAAGTCTTGTCCATATTATGTACCTAATATTGGTCGATAGGCTTACCAATTACCTTTCTCATTGTAATTCTTGTTCCTTTATCTAATTGGGAATCAACTTTGAGCTCATCCATAAATGCCTCCATAAACGCAAATCCCATACCTGATCTATCCAACTCAGGTTTTGTTGTATACATTGGTTCCATAGCTTTTCCTATATCTTCTATTCCCTTTCCTTCATCACTTATCATAATTGTCACATCTTTATCTTCTATTCCTATTTCTATTCGAATCTTTCCATCTGCATTATCATATCCATGTATTATAGAATTAGTTACCGCCTCAGATACGGCTGTCTTAATATCTGAGATTTCTTCTAGTGTTGGATCTAATCTTGTAACAAATGCTGCCACCACCACTCTTGCAAAGCTTTCATTTTTAGATATACTGTTAAATTCCACTACCATTTCATTGGTGCTACTCATAGCCATCATCCTCCTTAATTACCATTTTATTTTTGATTTCAATTCTTCTTCCTTACTAACAATTCTATACAAACCTGATAATTCAAATATTTTATTAACAGAGTCATTTATGCCACACACATAAATTTTCCCTTTAAGATTTATTACTTGTTTATATCTACCCATAATTAATCCTATTCCTGAACTATCCATAAATTGTGTATCACTAAAATCAAAAATTACATACTTGACCATTTTTTTTACAAAATATTGATCTGTATCTTCCCTAATATCTGCTGCCGCATGATGATCTAATTCTTTAGGTACTTTTACTACTAAATAATCCTCCTTCATCTTACATAAAGCCATTGCAATACCTCTCTTCCATTTTTATTCATAATCATTTATATTTAGTCTTAAAAAGACAAAAACAGGCCAGTCAGTTAAACTGACTAGCCTAAATCCAAGCTTTATCTAAAGTAATCTATTGTAAATACTGTGTTATACTATTGTGATATTCACTTTCAGGAAACTTCTCATTAAGTAATGTAAAATACTGTGAAGCTTCATCATGCAAATTGTTAAGCTCATATGTCATTGCTAAATAGTATAAGCCATCTTCACTTTCTTCATTTAGTGATACCGATTTCTTAAATGCTTCTAACGCACCTTCGTAATCTCCTGCATCATATAATTCTTTACCATCAGTAAACAACTTATTTGCTGCTTCTGTAAAACAATTATTTTTTATCTTATTATACATTTCTTTTGTTGTATCTGATGTAAATACTGCTTCTGATATTCCTATAAGCTCAACTGCTGCTGAAAGCTTATCTTCACTATTATAATAATTAGTAGCTGCTATTAATCTTTCATACGCTTCTGCTGCTGATAAATCGGCTGGAGAACTATCTAATTCCTTTGTTAACTTATCATTACTTTCTTCTAAAGATCCTATTTTGGACTCAAGATTAGTAATAGTAAGGTTCTTCTTGGCAATCTCATCTGTATAAACTAATTCTTCTTGTTTATAATCTGCATCTATCTTATCTTTAACATTTGGTAAGAACAAGAAATATGTAGCAAGTGCTCCTAACAAAAGCCCTACAATAACATACACTAGAGTATGCTTACTAAAATTCATTTCTTTATATTTTCCAACCTGTAAGGGATTCTCATTATTATCTATCTGACGAAGTTGTTCTTCTACAATCTCACCTATAGTAAGGGGTTCTTCATCCTCGTCATCATATCCTTCTTCGTTATCAACATTTAACTTTGCCGCATCCTCTCGAACCTTTATTATTTCTTCAGGTGTAGCTTCCATACCATACATATATTTAATTGCTAACGTATTATTCTTATCAATCTTAAGAACTCTCTTAAGCGCTTTCTTTGCCTTATCATAGTTACCTGCATCTATATATAATAGGGCTAGAAGCAAGAACCCTTTAACAAAGTGAGGATATGACCCTAATATTCGTTTAAGTTGTATTAACGCTATATCTTTGTTATTTTGAGCTGCATATATTAGTGTTTGATTAAATCTTTTAGCTAATTGATTCACCGATTCTAGCTTAGCTGCACTAGATTGTATGCTTTTTAAATATAGAGATGCTCTATTTCTATTTTCATCATAATGGGTACTTACTACCCAATGACTTAATGCCTCAACCGTTTCACCCATTTCATAATAAATTAATCCAAGCAAGTTCCTTGCTTCAGTATTTCTTTTATTATACTTAAGTGATAATTTTAATACATCTATAGCACCTGTTAAATCCCTAACACTTGCTCTATCCAATCCAACATTATAATAATAATTAGATGTATTAAATGCCTTTTTTAAAAAATCTTGTTTTAGTCCACAATTACTACAATAATCACTTATTAGTACAGGTGAACCACATATTATACAATTCATATGCTCACCTTACCTAACTATTTTTCTTAATCTCTTTCATCATTTCTTGCATAACGTCTGTCATATCCTTTAAGTCATTTTGATATATAGCTTCTTCTGCCTGATCCACTTCAAGTATAGGTTTAAATTTTTTTATTTCTTCATCAAAATTAATCATATTTTCCTCCTAAGGTAATATACATCTATATATCTGTACAAATCTGCTCTTTTATATCTCCTATTAAATAAAGAGAACCTACACAAAATATTCTCTCACTATTATTCTTTAAATCTATAATGCCCTTAAATTCTTCTCTAGAATTATCTATAACCTCTACTATGCTATCGCAATATTCATTAAATATATTTTTTATATCATAGGCAGCAGTTGTTCTATCTCCCTTTATTGATGTAACATATATTTTTGAAAAGACAAGTTTGTCACATAGATATTTAATCATATCTACATAATCCTTATCATTTGCTACAGCAAATATTAAAATAATATCCTTATCATTATAACATTTTAATACTGTATCAGTAAACGCTTCTATTGCCTCTACATTATGAGCTCCATCTACATATACATCTGTAAGTATCTCTTCCATTCTACCTTCCCAATAAGAATTAGATAAAATGTTGTTTATATTATCAGCATCTAATCTCTTGTTTAATAAGACATTAACTGCAATTATAGATAAAATACTATTTTCAATTTGATATATTGCTGTTTTTTTTATGCTTATATTGACATAACTATAATAACCACAATCAAAAGAAAAATCAATTGTTTTATCCCCTATTTTATCAATTATATAATTACTATTATCGACAGTATAAACCTTACTGTCTAATGAATTAGCAACGCTTTCTATTATTCGAGATGATTCCCTATCCCTTTTAAAGTATATTGTAGGAACTGAGGATTTAATAATACCTGCCTTTTCTTTTGCAATATTTTCTATGGTATTTCCAAGATATTGCATATGATCATATCCTACAGATGTTATTATTGTAACTTCAGGTTCTACAACATTTGTTGCATCTAATCTTCCCCCCATACCAGTTTCATAAATAACATAATCCACCTGTCTTAGTTGAAACCATACTGCCCCTATAGCAAATACATATTCAAAAAATGAAGGATGGGCATATCCTGCCTCTTGTAATTCCTTAACTGATTTCTCTACTTTGCAAAAACATTCAACAAATTCTGTATCATTAATAAATTGTTTATTAATTCTAAATCTCTCATTAATCTTAACTAAGTGAGGTGATGTAAACATACCTACCTTATATCCATTACCCATTAACAAATCTGATATAAACATAGATGTTGAACCTTTACCATTAGTTCCTGCTACATGAATACATTTTATTTTTAAATGAGGATTCCCTAGATGTTCTAATAAAATCTTTAAGTTATCTGTACCAATTTTCTTAGCAAATTTAGGTATAGATAATATATACTCAACTACTTCTTCATAATTCATATTGCTTCCTCTATACAATAATTATCTATTATCAATCTTTTCAGGATACATGTCATGATTAGCCATTCTATTAAATGCTACATCTTCCCACTTAGTCCCTGACTTACCATAATTACAATATGGATCAATCGATAAACCTCCTCTTGGAGTAAACTTACCCCAAACTTCTATATACTTAGGATCCATTAATTTAATTAAATCTTTCATAATAATATTTACGCAGTCTTCATGAAAATCTCCATGGTTTCTAAAACTAAATAAATATAACTTTAGAGATTTACTCTCCACCATCTTTACATCTGGTATATAAGATATATATATTGTAGCAAAATCAGGTTGTCCAGTCATAGGACAAAGACTTGTAAACTCTGGGCAATTAAATTTGACAAAATAATCATTGTCTTGATGCTTGTTTATAAAACTTTCTAATATTTCCGGTGCATAATCCATTGGATACTTTGTGCCTTGATTCCCTAGTAAAGATACTCCTTGTAATTCTTCTGAATCTCTTCCACTCATATATAATCCTCCTATTATAACTTATATTAGAATGGCTTCTTCTAACATAAATGAATATATGTATTTCTCAGTAACTTCTAATCCTGTTAATTGCTCTAATATCTTAGCATAATAGTCTAGTTGACTTCTATACTTTTTTATTAATTCTTCCTTACCTTTTTTACCATATGCTTTATCGCTCTTATAATCAACAATAATTATTTTATTATCTTCAACAAAGTAGGCATCAACAATACCTTGTATTATAACTGTATCGTCACTTTTTCCAAATCCATATACATATTCCATAGGCAATCCTGCGACAAATTGTTTTTCTTTATATAGTTTACCTGCTTTTTCTGCCTTCGCCATTCTTTTACCTAGACTACTGTTAATCATATTATATATAGACTTGCTAGACATTTTCTCTACTAACTCTTGGTCAATATATCCCTTTGAAGCCATTGCGTCAATAGCAATATCCACTTGTTCTTTGTCACTAATACTTTGAAATTCAATTAATTCCATAACCTTATGTATTGCTGTGCCGATGGTTGTAGGTGCAATTTCTGGTTCCTTAATAAATCTTGGATACTTAATTTCTCTTTCCTCTTTAAGGGTATCCATTATGTAATCACCATCTACCACTTGACTCATTTTCTTAAGTTCTGTAACTGACACTTTTCCCTTTACTTTTGTTACTTGTTCATTAGGATATATCCAATTAATCTTATTTAATAAGGTTTCATAATCCCCATTATCTAACCCACTATTAACCAATTCATCTACAACTGATGCCAGCTCTATTCCTTCTACCTGATTATATAAATTAATCTCATCTAAACTTTCATTATTAAATAATCTTATAGAAAAACTAGTGCCATCAGCCTTTAATTCGTTATTAAGTTCATATCCACAATCTATTACACCATCTCCCTTTTTATCAGGTACTGCTTCAATAGAATTTGCAAACTCATTAAAATCTTTATTTCTTATTAGTGCCTTTATAATCCACTCCAAATAACCCTTGCTATTTATTACATCACTATAGGATAATCTTATTAAATTATTTTTATCAACATTTATATATGATCTTATATATGAAGCCACATTCTTAACACAACCAGTAAGTATTAACTTTTCTTCTGCTCTAGTCATAGCCACATATAATATTCTTAAAGATTCTGCTATATTCTCTAATTTTATACTTTGAGAAATTACTTTTCTTAAAAAGGTATCACTTTTTCTCATTTCATCAACATTTACTAACTTTGGTGCTAAGAAATAATCAGAATGAATAATAATATTTTCTCTTGTTTCCGAATTATTAAACTGTTTGCCCAAACCGCTTACAAATACAATAGGAAATTCTAATCCCTTGCTTTTATGCATACTCATAATTCTAACAATATTATCTTGTTCACCTACTACATTTACTTCACCAAAATCCAAGTCATACTTTTTAAGTTTATCTATGTATCTTAGAAAATTAAATAATCCTTTATAGCTTGTCTGCTCATAGGAATTTGCTTTTTCAAGAAGTAACATAAGATTGGATTGTCGCTTCTTCCCACTAGGCATCATACCAACATATTCATAATATCCAGTTCGCTGAAAAAACCTGCATAACATATCATTAATAGACATATGTTTTCTATAGTGCTTAAAGTCTGTTAATAAGGATATTACTAACCTTAACTTTTCAGCAATAATCTGATTATCACCATTTTCTGCATACTCTACAACAGCTCTATATAAACTTCTATCTTTTCTATATCTTTTTTGTCTTATCTTAATAATAGCTAATTCTTCTTCTGAAAACCTTCCTATATATGACCTTAATACAGATGCTAATTCTATATCAAGATATGCATTATCTACTATAGACAAAAAGCACAATACTGTATTTACTTCAACTGTATCAAAATATCCACTATCTATAAATGTATGCGCTAATATTCCCTCATCAGATAACACTTTTATAAACGTATTCGACATGGATTTAGGACTTCTTAATAATATAACAATATCTCTGTATTCTGCATTTCGATATTTACCTAGTTCACTATCCCATACTAATGTTGGTGCATTACCTACATTACCTGTTAATTTCTGTATCCTTAAAGCAATTGACTTGGCCTCTAATTCTATATCATCTAATTTACTATCACCATCTGTGTCAATAATCATTAATTCAGTATTTGTAGATATATTTTCTTCTGTATCATCAAATTCTCTACTTGGCACTAAGGCAACTTCTGTATTGTAATCTATGCCACCTATACTTTCATCCATGATTTGATAAAAAATATAGTTAATAGCTTCTAAAACAACTCCTCTACTTCTAAAATTGTTTTTAAGTTCTATTTTTATAGAATCTCCTGTATCACCATAAGAGTTATATTTATCCAAAAACAAATCAGGTCTAGCCATTCTAAATCTGTATATACTTTGTTTTACATCACCAACCATAAACATATTATTAATACCTTTATTAATTTTGGAAACACATAATAATATATTCTCTTGAAGATAGTTACTATCTTGATATTCATCAATAAATATTTCTACAAAATCTTCACTTAGCTTTATTCCTGTTTTTGATGGGACTATTTTATTTTCTTCATTATATCCATAGCATAGTATATTTAATGCCATATGCTCAACATCAGAAAAATCCATTATTCCTTTGTCCATCTTTGCCTTAGCGAACATATTTCTAAATTCAAGTGTTAAATCAATAATCTCTTCGACACTTTCCTTAATACCAGAAAATTCTTCAATAACTTCCTCAATAGGTTTATTAAAATAATTTATACTCTTATAAATATTTTTATAGTTATCTCTACTATCCTTAAATTCATTCACTAAATCCTTATCAATATCTACATCTCTACACTGAGCTAATCTTGGGAATTTTATATTAAATGCATCTACTAATTGAGAATATGTTCTTGCTGATTGCATATCTTGAAATAATTTCATATCTTCAAGAGCAGTTTTCTTGTACATATATGGCCCTAAAGGTTTATCACATATTTCCATGCAATAATTAATAGTCAATGTAATATCTTCAAGATTTTTTTGTATATATTCATATAGTTTTTTGAACCAAAGAGTACCACATAACTCTTCTTCGGTATTTATACTAATTGCTTCTTTGGCATTGTTTAGCCATTGTTCTGGGTATGGATATGATGATGATACCCTATATATATTTTCTATAATATTCTCTATCTTCTCATCTGACTTATCACCTGAAAAACCATCTACAAATCTAATAAATTCTTCTCTACCCTCTATATATTTCTTTTCTAACAGCTTGTCCATAACATCAGCCTTTAATAAGTCTATCTCTCCACCATCAGCAATTCTCATATTAGGATCTATGCCAATAATATTAAAATTCTCCTTAACCACTTTAAGGCAAAAACTATCAATAGTCATTATATTAGCCCTATTTAACAAAGAAATTTGTTTTACTAAATGTTCATTTTCTGGTTGAATCTCTAATTTCTCTTCCAATGCTTTGCTAATCTTCTCTCTCATCTGAGACGCTGCTGCATTTGTAAATGTAACTACAAGTAATCTATCTACATCGACAGGATTGCTCTCATCCATTATCATTCTAATTATTCGCTCCACAAGTACAGCCGTCTTACCTGAACCTGCTGCGGCAGCTACTAATAAATTTGAACCTCTTGAATCAATTATTTTCTGTTGAGCATCTGTCCACTTCATAAATTACTCCTTATCAATTTCATTCCATATTTGCTCACTATTTTCTTTTTCTATATATCTATAGTTGCTTATATTATTACAATCAAATCTACACATAGAATTATATGGGCAATATTTACATGGTGTATATCCATTATTGTATACAGGAGATATATCAACATTTCCTTCTGTTATGCTATTACCATATTCTTTTAACTTCTTATCTGCGTATTTTCCTAATTTCAAAAATTGTTCCCCAGAAATCATAAAATCCGCCTTTTTAATCACATTTTCCTTATCAACAGTTAGTGGTAATACTGTAGTTTTTGTAGAATCAAATATATCTATAACATCTGAATCTTCATTAACCAATCCCTTAAGTTTTAGGTTTTTCTCAATTTTTGCCTCAGCACTTTCCCTATCCTCTGCATCCACAATGCTATTGCTCATTCCATAATAAAACATTCCTGTTGGAATTATTTCTTTATTTGGATATTGTTCTTTAACTAATTCCAATACAATTTTCATATATATAGGAAGTTGTAACTGTAGTCCATTATAAAAATCATTAACATCAAAATCCTTTTTACTGGATTTATAATCCACAATGCTTACATATACCTTATCATCTTTTTCACAAATATCCACTCTATCAATAACACCATTAATTTGCAATATGCTACCATTATCTAATTCAATATTTGCATTTCTATTTCCTAAATGTCCATCAAACTTTTTCTCAAAATACACTGGTTGCATACTTCCTGAATTAATTTGCTTCTGTAGTGTTTTAATACTTCTTCTAGATATTCCCCTCATTTTTCTAACCAAATATTTATTTCTATTTGTATCTTCAAACACATTGCTTTCCTCCTCAGCAATGGCTTCATCTAAAAATCTATCCGCTAAACTATCTCTTTGCTCATCAGATAGTTCCTTCCAACTAATATCTCCATTGTCATTAACATAGCTAAACATTCTCTCCATAGCTCCATGCAATACAATTCCGATATTAGAATTATTTATTTTATATATTTCCCTTTCTTTTAATTCCAAACCATATCTAAGATAAAATGAATACGGACAATTTGCATAACTCTCTAGTTTAGATATAGATCCTTTCACGTTTTCTCCATATAATTGTTTGGCAATATTAATTGACAACCCCTTTGTCTCATATGTATAGTTAATACCCTCTAGTATTGCTTCTATTCCTGTTGTATCACCACTGTTAATACTTGCTTCATATACATCTCTAAGATTATCTACTTTTTGATTATTAATACCCTCTAATATTAGTATATTTCCCTCAGCTATCGAGTTAACTTCTTCTTTACTTAATTCCATCCTCTCATCAATAACTAATCGAGGAAACATATTACTAATTCTATTTATTATATAGGACGACTTAAGAGAAACTCCTGATGCATCTACCTCTACATATGATACATATATTTTCTCTTCTGCCTTAGTTAAATTTAAATATAGATAAAACTGCTCTGTAAATGAATTTTGTCTATTTGTAGGTGCTAATCTTAACCCAAATCCTTCTAAAGTTTCCTTGTCCGAATCGTTAAATACACCTGTATCACTACCTTTTTTAGGAATTATTCCATCATTTACTTGCACAAAAAACAACACCTTTATATGATTAAGCCTTGTCCTTTCTATATCACCAATAATTACTCTATCCTTACTAGGTGGAATTATACCTAAATCTATTGAATCTAATCCTTCTTCTATAAGCTGCAAGTATTCTTCATCACTAACTATAGTATCTCCTAGCATTTCAACTATTTTATCTAAAACATCTATAATCTTATCATATACTTGTTTATATATCTTACTTTCATTTACTTTATCACATTTTTCTAACTCAATAGCCTCATTTTCTAACTTACCATACATATCTATACTACATATAAATTCAAACAAGAGCTTTGAATATTCTAAAACAGTTACTTTTTTTATATTTTGATTAACTACTAATTTTACTTCATTTAAAAACATGCTTTTTATATTATCAATATCCTTGTCACGCCATTCATTGTTATACATAGTTATTCCACGTACTCCATATTTAAGCACATAGTTTTCCATAACCTCAATATCATTATCATCTATATTAGAAATCCCTGTTTTTAAGTATCTAAAAACGCTTTCATAAGAGAAATCATCAATACTTATTCTAAACAAAGCTTTAATTGCTTCTATTGCTGGATTATTATTAATGCTAATATTTGTATCTATAAAGTAAGGAATATTAAATTTAGGAAATATTTCATTATATATATGTTGTATATCCTCTAAATTACCCGAAACTACTGCAATATCATTATAGGAATACCCTTCATTCATAACCATATTCTTTATATTTCTTGCCACATAGTAAGTTTCTTGACGTACATCTCTACTAGCCTTAACATTAATATTTTCTACTTGTTTTTCATACTTATCATAAGGGAATCTAAAAATATTTCTCTCCAAATGAGACAATTCTCCTCCTGTAGAAAATCTTCCATTCTCCTTATTATCACATATAATAGGCATAGATATTTCTATATTGCTACGTTTTCCAATTTCATTGATTTTATCTATAGTATCGGTACTCAAATAAAACAAATCATGTGGCAATGATTTTCCCTTTTTATAATGATTTTCAGAAATAGTTATTGTAAAACGGAGTTCTTTGGCAATATTTCCCAACCGCTCAATTAATTTATATTGTATTGGCGTAAATCCTGTGAATCCATCAAAACAGATTACACTATCCCTTAATATATTAGATGAGGGTGCGACATCCCCTAATATATCCATAACTTCTTCTGAAACTATATATTCATTAGCTATATATTCCATAAACTTGCTATACAATAAATATATATCTTGAAGTTTCCAGGATAATAGCTCATCTTCTCCAATATCTTTCACCAAGTTTTCAATATCTTCTAAATCAATATCATATTGATACAATTCTGATATTATAGATTTCACTTCATCAATAAATCCAACCTTATCTACACAACTACCAAAGATTTTAAGCTTATTCTTACTACCTTCTATAAGCTTACGCACTATCATAGTTTTCCCTAAATCATCTAACAACTTATTATTAACTATATTTAACTCCTCAAATACTCTAAAAGCTAATCTATTAAAGCTTACAATGTCAATATTCATAGTTCCTTTATTAGGATGCATATTTACAATATCTCTTTGTGTCTCCATAGTAAATTGTTCAGGCACAACAATAATAAAGCTATCATTACTATTGATAGACTCTTCTATTACTTCACTATACATATTGTATGATTTACCAGAACCACTGGCACCCAAATACATCTTTATTGACATCTAACTCACCTCTAAAATTAACTATACACTATATATGCTTATATTGACAATACTATCTTTTCATAGACTTCGACAACACCTCAATCAATTACGATATACGACTACGACTAGGTTCTAAAATACCTCACCAAGTTCTCTGCCAGTCATTAATCAATACGTATACTATATTAATTATTTTCTTTGGTCTATTTCATTAAAAACAGGCATAATTTTAATTATACAGAATAGGATATATTAAACATTTTAAATTGGGGGTATTTTTATGGGATCAACTACAAAAATTATAATTTTGAAAGCTAAGGAATTGATATATACTCTCATATTTATTGCCTTGGGAATCATCTTAATCGCTCTGTTACTCTATATGTTTTCTTCTAAGGACAAAGACGCAGATAGCGTTACAACAGATAAATATGTTCCAGGAGTGTATTCATCCACCGTTAATCTAGGTGAATCTACTCTAAATATTCAAGTTACTGTAGACAAGGATACCATTTCAAATGTTTCAGTTTTCAACATTGATGAAACAATAACAACTATGTATCCATTATTAGAACCGGCTTTAGATGAAATTAATAATCAAATCGCAACTGTAAATAGTATTGACGATATTAATTATTCTTCTGAAAACCAATATACATACATTATTCTTAATCAAGCAATTAAAAATGCTGTAGAGAAAGCTAAGGCAGAAAATCAATAATATACTATAATATATATCTGTACATAAAAGGGAGTGCATAAGCACTCCCTTAAATATTCTATATATATGATACGAATATGTATTACTCCTTTACACCACCAAGTGCAACACCGGCAATGATATATTTTGATAATGCAAAATATACTACGAAGATTGGTAATACTGTTAGGAAAAGACCTAAGTAAATCATACCATAATCTGAACGGAATTGCTCAGATCTTAGAGAAGATATAAACATAGGTAATGTTTTCTTCTTAGTTGTTGTTACTAACATCTGTGGATTGAATAAGTTGTTCCAAGATGCGATAAATGCAAATATTGCTTGTGTAGCCATAGCTGGCTTCATAAGAGGCAATACTATACGGTTAAATGTAGCAAACTCGTTCGAACCATCAATTCTTGCTGCTTCAACAATTTCAAGTGATAATGCTGAAGTCATGTATTGTTTCATGAAATATACCGTTGATGGAGCTGCCATTGCTGGTAAAATTAATGGCCAATATGTATCATATAAATGAACATTCATCATAAATTTCATAAAACCAATAATTGATACTTGAGCTGGAATCATCATGATAGCCATGATAAATCCCCAAGCTGCATTTCTTATCTTAAATTGATATGTAGTAAAACCATAAGCAGTTATTGTTGAAAAATATACCTGAAGTATAGTTGTTGGAACTGCTATTATTAAACTATTTAACATTGCACTCCAAACGGAAACGCCAAGACCTGCACTCTTTCCATTAAGATTTGCCAAGTTATTAAAGAAATTTGTACCTGGTAAAATTGCAATACCCTTTTGAATAGCTACTGATGTTCTAGTAGAGTTAATTATCATTATGTAAAATGGGAAAACACTCACTATACAAAGTAATACACATACTATAGTTCTAATTATTTTTTGAGAGGTAATCCAGCTTGAATAACTTCTTTCCTTTTGCTTTGCCATATTATGCCCCTCCCTTTACATTTATTACAGCATGTCTTGCTTTTGATTCTCTTTCCTTAGTTAAAGCAAAGAATAATGTACTTATTATTAAAGTAACTGCAAAAAGAATCATAGATGCTGCTGCTGATTTACCCATATCCTTAGTTACAAATCCTAACTTACGGATATACATTGTGATTGTTTGTGATGCGTAGTTAGGCATGGCCTCACCTGTACCACTAACATTAAACAATGATGGGATATCATACATTTGTAAACCACCAATAGCTGATGTAACTAATGTAAACTGTAGTATTGGTTTTAACAATGGTAATGTAATGCTAAAGAATGTTTGAGTTCCACTTGCACCATCAACCATTGCTGCTTCATATAATGAAGGGTTAATTCCTAATACACCTGCAATTAAGATAATCATTGTATTACCATACCACATCCAGAATTGCATAAATGCTATAAGACCGATTGTACCTGCCTTGCTCTCCATAAAGTCATATTGTTCTGGAATAATTCCAATATCTCTTAATGAAGTTGCTATAGGGCCTGATCTTGCAAATAATGTATAAAATAATACTGCTATAGTAGATGCAGTAATAATATTAGGCATGAACATAATAACTTTAAATATACCTTGACCTTTTAATTTTACAGTAGTATCTGTAAACCAAGAAGCCAATAAAAGTGACATTAAAATCTGTGGGAAAAAGTTAAATAACCACATAATCATTGTATTTTTAATTGACATTACTGTCATTGTATCTAAAAATTTTGCACCTTCAACTACCTTATAGCTAGCATCTGTATTTATTAATACTGCTAAATAGTTCTTAAGACCTACGAAGTTAGGACCTACTTGTGTCAAACCTCTAAAATAGTTCTCTACTAAACTTAGCCATACAGTGTATAACAATGGATATAATTGAAAAACTGCGTAAACGATAAAGAATGGTGCTATAAATAAGTAACCATACTTACCATATTCAACTGTCTTATTTTTCATATTCTCACTTCCCCGTAATATTTATAGTGTAATCTAAAAAGCAATAAAACACAATCATACACGACCCCCATATTAGACATTTTGTAAACACTATTAGCTAATAAAATAGCATTTACAAAATGTCCAATTGTGGTTCGATAGTGCTTTTTTTTAATTATGCACCGACCTAAGGCCGGTGCATAACATAATTTACATTTAAAATGTATATTTCTTAAATTACTCTACAGTGATGTAAGAATAACCGTCAGATACTTGATCTTTAACGTTCTTAATAGCATCATCAACAGTTTTGATTTCGCCTGACCAGTAAGCAGCAGCAGCGTTATCTAAGTAACCATTGAAAGTTGAATCAAGAGCAGTTGAGTTGCTTAAATCAATCTTGTCAGCAGCTGCTAACCAAACTGATAATGGATTTTGTCCACCGATAACTGGTGAAGCACCCTTACCTGCATCGATTAATGATTGAACTGCTGCTTTGTTATTAACAAAGTCAAAAGTCTCTTCTGATAATTTAGCCATTACTTCAGTATCACAGCATAAAGTGTAAACTAATAATGCAGCTAACTTAGTATCTGGACAAGCATTTGTTACAGCAAGGTAAGTTCCACCCCAGTGATAATCAACTGGACCAGCACACATGTTGAATGAACCATATAAATCATCGCCTTCTTCAACAGCTATACACCAGTAAACGAACCAAGTACATCCGAAGTAACCAAATACGTCACCTGAGAAGTTTGCTGACCAAGCGTCAGACCACATAGCAGTTTTTTGAGTATATCCCTCATCATATAAAGTCTTAGAAAGGTTTAAGTACTCAGTAACGATAGGATCGATGTTTAACTTATCATCAGATACCCATGGGCTAGTCTTTTGATCGATCATAGCATACTTAAGATCATCAGCACCTGAAACCATAGCATATCCAGCGTCTTTCATCTTTGCTGCTGTATCTAAGAAAGTATCCCAATCTTTAACAGATGCTTGAACTGTTTCTGGATCAGAAGCTCCTAAAACTTCTTCAGCGATGTCTGTTCTATAAACGAAACATCCTGGAGTTGCTTGCCAAGTTAAACCTTTTAACTCGCCATTGATTGTTGCATAATCTTTAGTGTAAGCAAATGCGTTTGCATACATAGCATCTGTGATACCAATGCTTGACATTGCTACAGTGTAATCTGACTCTAAGAATCCTAATGCTACGTCATTATCCATAGCAATGATTGAAGGAACTTGAGCTGCGTCTGGAGAAGTTACTAAAGTCTCAAGAGAAGTCTTGTACTCTACTGAAGTACCAGAAACACCAAGGTTGATGTATTCAACTCTATCAGCATACTCAGGATATTTATCCTTGAAGTATTTTAATCTATCGCCTAACTCTGTATTCCAAGAGTAAACATAGATTACATCGCCATCAGCATCTGGCATCTCTAATGTTGCTGCGTCTGCACCTTCAGTATCATCTGTAGTAACAGCTTCAGTATCATCCTTTGGAGCCTCTGTTGTTGGATCCTCTTTTTTGCTTTCACAAGCTACTAAAGAAAGTCCCATTGCTAGCGCTAATGATAACGCTAAAACTTTTTTGAATTTTTTCACGAAAAAAACCCTCCTTTAAAATGTGTGTGTACTAACCAATGTTATCTTCTCGCGTCCATAATCTCAAAATATCACTTATAAATAAATTCCATCCATTGATTATTTTCTAAAAAAGACTTCATCAGTCAATGAACCTATACTCTATATCTGAATATTATTCAGATTAAACAGCTATAAATAGCTGTTGGTTCCTAATTGTATAATGTGTATACATCCAATTAAAAAATGCGCCACTTGTCTCTATCACAAGTCTAATTATAGGACATATTAGACAACTTGGCAAGTGTTTTTTTGAATTTCTTTATCTTTTTTGTACATTTAACATAAATGTAACAATTATGTAATTTGTACAACTTGTCGTATTTGCCTATACACTTTTATCTTACAGTTTCCGGAAATCCAACTTTCTTCTTTACTTTTCTTAAAGTCTTCATGGCATAATAGCTTGCTTGCTCTGCATTATTCTTAATTATACCGTCAATATAACCCTTATCTTTAGATAATTGTTCAAACTTTTCTTGTATTGGTCTTAATTCTTCAACAACAGCTTCTCCAACTCTTTGTTTTAGAATACCATATCCCAATCCATCAAATTCTGATAAAGTTTCCTCTATCGAATAGCCTGTAACTCCACAGTATATGTCAATTAAATTTCTTATACCTGGTTTTTCATCACTATAAGCTATGTTTGCATCAGAATCTGTAACTGCTCTTTTAAACTTGCGCATTATAGTATCTGCATCATCTAGTAAATATATGCTTGCATTAGGATTTTCATCTGATTTAGACATTTTCTTATTTGGCTCTTGAAGACTCATTACTTTTGCTCCTTGCTTACCTATATAGGCCTCTGGGATAGTAAATACATCTCCATATATTCCATTAAATCTATTAGCAATATCTCTTGTTATCTCAAGATGTTGCATCTGATCTTTTCCGACTGGTACATAATCAGCTTGATAAAGTAATATATCCGCAGCCATTAATACTGGATATGTAAACAATCCTGTATTAATATTATCCGAATGTTTTGCTGCTTTATCTTTAAACTGAGTCATTCTGTTCATCTCACCCATATAAGTATAGCAATTAAGTATCCATGCTAACTCTGGATGGGCTGATACATGCGATTGATAAAATATACAGTTTTTCTCCGGGTCTAATCCAGCTGCAATATATAACATTAATAAGTTTCTTGCACTTTTTCTTAAATTGGCAGGATCTTGTCTTACAGTTATTGAATGTAAATCCATTATACCATAAAAACATTTATATTGGTCAGAATCCATATTTACCCAATTTTTAAGAGCTCCCAAATAATTACCTAATGTTATTGTACCTGTAGATTGCATTCCACTAAATAACGTCTTTTTTCCATCTAACATCTTTGCTTCTCCTTAAATATTAATCCTCATCATCACTTGACATATTCATAACTTGTCTCTTACGTGCTAATTCATCATTTTCTAAATACTCGTCATAAGTAGTTTGTTTATCTATTAATCCAGAATTAGTAAGTTCCATAATTCTATTAGCTGTTGTTTCTATAAATTGATGATCTTGAGATGCAAATAATATTGCTCCTGGGAATTTGATTACTCCATTATTAAGTGCAGTAATTGATTCCATATCTAAATGGTTAGTTGGCTCGTCTAGTATAAGTACATTTGAACCCATTATCATAAGTTTAGATAACATACATCTAACTTTTTCTCCACCTGATAATATATTAACTTTCTTAACTCCGTCTTCACCTGCAAATAACATTCTTCCTAGGAAGCCCCTTACATATGTAGGATCTTTTTCTTCTGAAAATTGAGTTAACCAATCAACAATTGTTAAATTGTTATCAAAGTCTTTAGTATTATCTTTAGGGAAATAACCTTGAGAAGTTGTAATACCCCATTTATAAGTTCCTTCATCTGGTTCTTCTTCTCCTGCTAGAATCTTAAATAACATAGTTGTTGCTATAGTATTAGGTCCAACAAATGCTACCTTATCTTCTCTATTTATTGTAAATGATATATTATCAAGTATTTTAACACCTTCAACTGTCTTAGATATATTCTCTACAGTTAATACTTCATTACCTATCTCACGACTTGGTCTAAAATCTATATAAGGATATTTTCTACTTGAAGGTCTTATATCATCAAGCTCAATCTTCTCCAATGCTTTCTTTCTAGAAGTAGCTTGTTTAGATTTCGAAGCATTTGCAGAGAATCTTTGAATGAATTCTTGTAATTCTTTTATCTTCTCTTCTTTCTTCTTATTAGCTTCCTTCATTTGTTTTACCATAAGCTGACTTGATTCATACCAGAAATCATAGTTGCCAGCATATAATTGAATCTTAGCATAATCTATATCTGCTGTATGTGTACATACTTTATTAAGGAAATATCTATCATGGGATACAACAATTACTGTATTTTCAAAATTAATTAAGAATTCTTCTAACCATGCTATAGCATCTAAGTCTAAATGGTTAGTAGGCTCATCTAGTAATAATACATCTGGATTACCAAATAAAGCTTGAGCAAGTAATACCTTAACCTTATTAGAACCATCTAACTCACTCATCATTTTATAATGTATATCTGAATCTATGCCTAATCCATTTAATAATGTAGCTGCATCTGATTCTGCTTCCCAACCATTCATATCTGCAAATTCTGCTTCTAAATCAGATGCTCTTATTCCATCTTCATCTGTAAAGTCTTCTTTTGCATATATTTCTTCTTTTTCTTTCATTACTTCATACAATCTCTTGTTACCCATCATTACTGTATCAAGAACTGCATATTCATCATATTTGTAGTGATCTTGTTGCAATACCGAAAGGCGTTCTCCTGCGTTCATGATAACATCGCCTGTAGTTGATTCAAGTTCTCCTGATAATATCTTTAAAAATGTAGATTTACCAGCACCATTTGCACCAATAAGTCCATAGCAGTTTCCTTCTGTGAACTTTATATTAACTTCTTCAAATAAAGCTTTCTTTCCTAATCTTAAAGTTATGTTATTTGCACTTATCATTTTAATAACACCTTCCTAAATATATATGTATGCTGACAAATCGCACCAATATTGAGTATACCAATCCATTTATCACATGTCAACACAAAAGCACATTCTCAAATATTAAGAATGTGCTTTGATTTTTTTTATTTTAAATTTTCAACTATAGGATCATATAAGTCTAAAACACAATATTCGTTTTTGCTAAAATGTTTGCAATTTAAACAACTAGATGAATCCTGATCTTTATTAGAGAATGCCTCTGCTTTTTCATATTTTTCATATGAACTACATTGTTTTGCTACTTCTTGATAAGTTTCGCTACTTGAACGCATAATAAGTCTCCTTTCGAAATATAATATTCAATTATATTATTACCAAAAAAATATTTTATATTATAAATTTAATATACTAGTATTGTTTACTTGACATAAGTAATATATTCCATTAAAATTTTAACTAAAATATTTTAAAATAGGAGATGATTCTTTTGGACCCGAGTTCCATTACACAATTATGTATTATACTTTTGTTACTATTATTATCTGCATTCTTTTCATCAGCAGAGACATCGCTTACTACTGTAAGTGTTCACAAACTTAAATCTTTATTTTCAGAAGGCAATAAGGCAGCCGGAAAAGCTCTTAAATTAGTTGAGCATCCTTCAAAGATGCTAAGTGCTGTATTAATCGGTAATAACATTGTAAATATTTCCGCTTCAGCATTGGCTACTACTTTTGTTTCTAATACATTAGGAAACAAATATGTAGGATTAGCAACTGGTATTTTAACTCTTTTAGTATTAATATTCGGAGAAATAACACCTAAATCATTAGCTGCTGCCCACAATGTTAAGCTGGCTTTACTATACGCTTATGTTATATCTGGATTAACATTTGTATTAACTCCTGTAATTTGGCTATTAGATAAGCTAACTGGAATTGTTTTCTTTATATTAAGAATTGACTCAACTGCTAATAATAGTTTAACAGAGAGCGAACTTAGAACAATTGTTGATGCAAGTCATGAAGATGGTGTAATTGAAATAGAAGAAAAGAAAATGATTACCAATGTGGTTGATTTCGGTGATTCTCACGCAAAGGACATTATGATTCCTAGAGTTGATGTGTGCCTTTTACCTATTGATACAACCCTTGATGATATTGTTAATTTATATAAGGAGGAACAATATTCTAGAATTCCTATTTATGAGGATTCCAAAGATAACATTATTGGTATCCTTAATATAAAAGACTTGTTTTACTATATAACCACTCATAAAGAAGGGGAATTTAATATAACAGATATACTTAGAGAGCCTTTCTTTACTTATGAATATCAAAAAACCAGTGTCTTATTAGACAACATGAAATCTCATTCAATTCCTATGGCTATTGTTCTTGACGAATACGGAACTGCTGCTGGAATTGTAACACTAGAGGACCTGCTAGAAGAGATTGTCGGTGATATTCGTGATGAATATGACGTAGAAAGCGATACTATTGTATGTATAAATGATAATGAATATCAAGTAGATGCTTCTATAAATCTAGATGATTTAAATGATGTTATAGGAACTTCTATATCCTCTGAAGATTATGATTCCCTAGGAGGTCACATTATAGAACTTCTCGATCATTTACCAGCAGAAGGAGAAATTGCAACTGAGGGAAATATTACTTATAAAGTTCTTTCAATGGATAAGAACCGTATTGAAACAGTTATTATGAAAATCGAGCCAGAACAAGGTACTGAAGAATCAAAAGAAGCAGATGATTAAACATCTGCTTCTTTTAATATTATTCCACTGTCATGTAATTTTTCAATGATATTTTATCCCAATTCTTATCATATAATTTCCCTGAACCAACATTTAATTTAACAATTAATTCAGTTTTCTTTTCTTCCCAAATGCTCTCTTTAGATAATTGGTTATCAAAGTCACTTATTAATGATGCATATTCTTGGTCATCTAAAGATATTAATAAATTTATATTATATCCATACTCATCTTCGTACACACTAGTGTATTGACCTTCTTCTATACTATTCAACGCCTTCCTACAGACTTCTGTTAAACCTTCTTCTGTATTATATTGATCTTTACAATCTCTTTCAATATTATATTCTTTAATAACAGCTTCGAGGGATACTCCTCCAGTTAATTTCTCATAGATCTGGTCTGCACGTTCTTTTTGACTAGCCTTTTTTGATGAGTCAATATATTTTATGTTTCCCTGCTCATCTGTTATTATATAACCATTTTCATTAAGTTCTACTGTACTAAGCAATATATTATAATAATGTACATATGCTTCATTCTCAACTACTTCAACATCCTTTGTTAGCTGATTTTTTAACTTATATACATAATATTCTTCGGTTACAGCTTTTTCTATTGTTTTCTTCTTAACACCATATTTATCCAAGATATCCTGCCCTATAATTACAGTTATATCATTTATATTATTTTGAATCTCTTCTTTATCTTCGTTATTAAGTTTTATTCCTTCATTAATTGCACATAAATATAATATTTTTATATTTATTATTTCATCTAACATTTGTTTTTTATAATAATCATCATATGTGACGTTTTTTGCATATTCTTTATCTAACTCTTCTATATCACATAGGGAATAATTCCTAATATATTTAAGAGAGTAAAATGTAATCTCATCTTCCTTTATTGATTCTTTACCATTTTCATATATTTTTTTATTACCATTGCCAATCATAATAATTAGCATAAATATCCCTATTAATATAATTATTAATAATATTGCTAATATATTTAAAGTTTTCTTATCCTGTTTTTTAAGTTTTCTAATTAATCCATTTTTATTTATATCAAACATTTTTTCACCTTTTAAAAAAGGGCGACGCTTGCGCCGCCCATAATAACTGTATAATTAGTTATTGATAAATTTATCTTCTTCGTTATTCCAGCTATATAATTGACGAATCTCTTCTCCAACTATCTCTGCTGGATGCTCAGCTGCTAACTTTCTCATTGCTCTAAAGTGAGCTTGTCCACCTGCTGCTGACATATCTAATAAGAAATCTTTAGCAAATGTTCCATCTTGAATATCTGTTAATACTTTCTTCATAGCTTTCTTAGTATCTTCAGTAATAATCTTAGATCCAGTTATATAATCACCATACTCTGCTGTGTTAGAGATTGAATATCTCATTCCTGCAAAACCTGATTGATATATTAAGTCAACGATTAATTTCATCTCATGAATACACTCGAAGTAAGCATTTCTTGAATCATATCCAGCTTCTACTAATGTCTCATAACCAGCTTGCATAAGTGCACATACACCACCACAAAGAACTGCTTGCTCACCAAATAAGTCAGTCTCAGTCTCTGTTCTAAATGTAGTCTCAAGAACACCAGCTCTTGCTCCACCAATTGCTGCAGCATATGCTAATGCTTTGTCTAATGCTTGTCCTGAACCGTCTTGATGTACAGCTACTAGACAAGGAACACCCTTACCTGCTTGGTATTCACTTCTTACTGTATGTCCAGGTCCCTTTGGAGCTATCATTGTAACATCAACATCTGCTGGTGGTACGATTTGTCCAAAATGAATAGCAAAACCATGAGCGAACATTAACATGTTTCCTGCTTCTAAGTTAGGAGCGATGTCATTCTTATACATCTCTGCTTGTTTCTCATCATTGATAAGAATCATAATAATGTCAGCTTTCTTTGCTGCCTCTGCTGCAGTATATACTTCAAAACCTTGAGCAACAGCTTTTGCCCATGATTTACTTCCCTCGTATAAACCGATAATAACGTTTGCACCTGATTCTTTTGCATTAAGTGCATGAGCATGACCTTGGCTACCGTAACCGATAACTGCTATAGTCTTACCTTCTAATACTGATAAATTACAATCTTCTTGATAATAAATATTTGCCATTTCTAACTTCCTCCTATAAATATGTAAATATATTGGTATTACTTTATATTAAGTAATTACTTTTTAGTTACTACTTCCTCTTGTTAATCCAGTAAGACCTGTTCTTACTAAACTTTGAAGTTCAAATCCTTCTAATAAATCTAAAAATGCTTCTACTTTACTAACATTACCTGTTAATTCAATCATTATTGAGCCCATAGAAACATCTACAATTTTTGCTCTAAATACATCTGCAACTGCAATTATCTGTTGTTTCTCTTCTCTAGTTGCTTTAACTTTAATTAGCACAAGTTCTCTACATACTGAAGTACCATCTTTAAGTTCTTCTATCTCAACAACATCTTCTAATTTATTAAGTTGTTTCTCAATCTGATCTAATATTCTATCGTCTCCGCTAACGGCTACTGTCATTCTTGAATATTTAGGATTCTCTGTTACTCCAACTGTTAACGAATCAATATTATAGCCTCTTCGACTAAACATTCCTGAAACACGACTTAAAACTCCTGATGTGTTATCTACCAAAAGTGATAATACCATTTGTTTCATACCAACATCCACCTTTCTTTTCTTAATTCATGCATCTTTTCAGCCTAACTGTCATTGTAACAACTATTATAAGCCTTGTCAATTATTTATTAAGCCTCTTACGCTCTATTTCTCTAGCAATTTCTTTACTAATTGAACTGCCTCTGCTGCATCTTTAGAATATCCATCTGCGCCTATTTCTTTAGCAAAACTTTCTGTAACAACTGCACCACCTATTATTATCTTTGCCTTACACTTCTTAGTTTTTGCTATTTTCACTACTTCTTCCATTCTCATCATAGTAGTAGTCATTAGTGCCGATAATCCAATTATAGATGCTTTGTCTTCTATAGCTTTGTCTACAATTTCTTCAGCCGGTATATCTTTGCCCATATCAATTACATTATAACCATAATTTTTTAACATAAGCACTACTAAATTCTTACCAATATCATGTATATCTCCTTCTACTGTTGCGATTACTATAGTAGGTAGTTTTTTTCCACTACCTTTTTTCTTTAATAATGGTTCTAAATGTGATATTGCCATTTCCATAGTTTCAGCACTCGCTATTAATTGTGGTAAGAAATATTTTTTCTCATCAAACAATACACCAACTTTATTAATTGCCGGTATAAGTTCTTCTTCTATAATACTATCTGATAATATCCCCTCTTCCAATCTAGCTATAACATCTTCAATCACAGCCTTTTTATTTCCCTTTAATACATCTTCATATACTTTACTTATAATATCTACATCACTATTTTTATTTTGAGTAATATTACTATTAGAAGTATCTATAGCTGATACATTTTCAATATAATTTATATCTGCATTTTCTTTGTTTAATAACAAGTCTGCTGCGTATGCTCCATTCATTAAAAGACTTTGTGAAGGGTTAGCAATCGCCATTGTTAGACCTCTAGAAATTGCTAATGTTAAAAATGCAGTATTTACAAATATTCTTTCTGGTAATCCAAATGATATATTAGATAAACCACAAATTGTAGCTAATTCTAATTCATTCTTACAATATTCTATAGTTTCTAAAGCTTCAATTGCTGCATTTTTATTAGCACCAACCGTAGCTACAAGTCCATCAACTATTATATCTTCTTTTCTAAAGCCACATTCAATTGCTTTATTTAATATAGTATTTATAATACTTATCTTCTCTTCTTTATCCTTTGGTAATCCTTCAGCAGATAATGGCAATAATATAAACATAGCACCATATTTCTTAGCAATAGGTAGTAATTTCTCAATCTTATCTTCTTCTAAGGATATAGAATTAATCAATGCTCGTCCAGGATATATTCTAAGTGCTGCTTCGATAACATCTACATAACTTGAATCAATACATAAAGGCGAATTAACTGCATTTGAAACCTCATAAATAGACTTAATCATCATATCTTTTTCATCAATACCATTAGTACCCATATTAATATCTAAGATTGCTGCTCCACTTTTCTCTTGCTCCTCTGCCATAGATACTACTAAATCAAGCTTCCCTGCCCTTAGTTCTTCTTGTAATTTCTTCTTTCCAGTAGGATTAATTCTCTCACCTACTACCATAAACGAGCCATTTATATCTATATCAACAGTTTTTCTCTCTGAGGATATTACTCTTTTATATTTCGAACTTATCTCTGGAGCATCTAACAATTTAACACTTTGAGCTAATGCTTCAATATGTTTAGGCGTTGTTCCACAACAACCTCCTATTATATTTGCTCCTGCATCTACTAATTTTCTTCCATAATCAGCAAATTCCCTTGGAGACATAGGATATATAGTTTCTCCATCTACTAACTCTGGTAATCCTGCATTAGGCTTTGCCACAATGGGTATATTTGCATATGCTTTCATCTCTTCTATTAATGGTATCATCTGTTCAGGCCCTGTAGAACAATTAAGGCCTACTGCATCTACACCTAAACTTTGCAATACAACCATTGCTGTTTTAGGATCTGTTCCATATAAGGTTCTGCCATCTTCATTATATGTCATAGAAACTATAATAGGTAAATCACATATTTCTTTTATTGCAATAACTGCTGCTCTTGTCTCAGCTAGACTCATTATTGTTTCAACAACAAATAAATCCACTTCTGCTTCAGCCATATATTTCACTTGTTCTTTGTATACATCAACTAATTCTTCAAACTGCAAGTCTCCAATAGGGTATAATTGCCTACCAGTCATTGTAATATTTCCAGCAACATATCCTCTATGTCCTGCAGCCGCTATAGCTTTTTTTGATAAAGTCACCAATTCTTTATTCATATATTCAATATCATTTTCCAACCCATATTCAGCTAGTTTTATCCTATTCCCTGAAAATGTAGGTGCATATATAATATTACTTCCTGCCTCAATATAACTCTTTTGTAACTCTATCATTTTTTCAGGATTATCTAATATCCATTTCTCAGGGCATATACCTATTGGCATACCTAACTTAATAAGATTGGTACCAGTTGCACCATCTAGCAATAATATTTTATCATCAATTAATTTTCTAAATTGTTCTCTAGTCATAGTACACTCCTTATCTTTAATAAAATATATTCTAACATAAACTTACTATTTGTAAAAGGTACAACTATATTGATTTTTTTAGCATAAAAAAGAGGAGTGGTTATCCACTCCTCCATGTATTAAAATTCTGGCTCTATTAATCCAAATGTATTACCTTTACGTTTGTATACTACATTAACTTCATCTGTTTTTGCATTTCTAAATACATAGAAATTATGTCCTAACAAATCCATCTGTACACAAGCATCTTCCGGGAACATTGGTTTAACTGCAAAACTTTTACTTCTAATTATATTAATCTCTTCTTCATCTACATCATCATCATCCAAAAATTCTGGTGTGAAATACTTTGCACTCTGTTCTTGATCAATAAGTTTCTTCTTATATTTAGAAATTTGTCTTTCAAGAATCTCAATAACCAAATCTATAGACACATACATATCATCACTTACTTGCTCTGCTCTAATTATATGACCTTTGACAGGAATAGTAACTTCTATCTTTTGTCTATCTTTCTCTACGTTAAAAGTAACGTGTACTTCTGCATCCTCCGTAAAATATTTTTCTAGTCTGTCAAACTTATCATATATCGCATTCTTCAGACCGTCTGTTACCTCGATGTTTTTGCCACTAATTATGTACTTCATACTGTCCAACTCCTTCTTACATAGGATATAAGTCTTACGACTTTCATGCAAATCACAAAATGCTCTGTGGGACTTGCATATGAATATTATACCATAAATGAGTAAAATATCAATGTTTTTTGTGTATTTTTTATATATTTTTCAGATATATTTTCGATAGTTTTCTAAATTATGTACTCAATTTATATAATTTTTGTACATTTCAAAAGTCAATAGTTTTTATGATTTTATTTCTTTTTCATAATATCTTACAAAACTTTTGTTCGGCATTTTCGATATTTTTTTATGATTTTCACCCCCTCAAAATTGTGGATAATGTTGATAACTTTGTGTATAAGTCCATTTTGCGCCATTTTTAACCCACATTTTTTGTGGGTAATCATCTTTATTCAATAGTTTGCATAACTAGTTGCTACTTATTATGTCTACTTACCCCATTTTCATTTGTGCATTTTGACTATTTTTCTATTTTTATGATTTTTAGCTTGACTTTTTTCGATAATCATTTTCAATTTTCAACATCAAAATACGACAAAGGACCTATACTATTTTTACATAGTATAGGTCCTCACACACATTTTAATTAGTTACCCTTCTTGCACTGCAAGGAGTTCTATAATTTACACTTGATATAATAATTCCTGTTCTTTCTGTACTAGCATGAACTACTTGTCCACCACCTATATACATTGTAACATGGCTTACTCTTCCATTACTTCCTCTATAGAATAACAAATCTCCTGGTTGAAGACTATCTAAACTTACTTCTGTACCAGCATTTGATTGATCTGCAGATGTTCTTGGTAAGCTATATCCAAAATTAGCATATACGCTCATTACAAATCCTGAACAATCAGTTCCATCAGTTAAGCTTGTACCACCATATACATATGGATTTCCTACAAATTGTAATGCATATTCTACAATATCGCTTCTTCCACTTCCACCACCATCACCTATTGAAACAGTTGGTTGAGTGTCGTTTGAATTAGTATTATCATTACTTCTTGAACCTTCATTGTTTGTTGATTTTTTAGTATTTGATTTTTTATTAGATTTCTCTTCAGCTTCTTTTTTCTCTTTGGCTTTCTTCTCTTCTTCCGCTTTCTTAATTAAAGCTTCCTCTTCTTCCTTAGAGATTGCATCATCTAATTTGAAATCAACATCAACATATTCTGCTGACACATATCCTACTACATTATCATCTGCTTCTATCTTAATCCACTCATCTGAAGATTCTACTACTTTATAAGCATTTCCTTCTGAAACTAATCCAATGCAAGTTGATTCAACGCTTTGATCTTCTCTTACAAACAATGTTTCAGTAGTTACTGTGGCTTCTTTAGGTAAATTAGATTCTGCGTATTCACCTGCTTCATCATTTCTCATAGTATATTCATTTTTTACATATCCTACTACATCTCCAGATTCTATCTTAGTCCATTCTTCACCTTCTTCTAAGATTGTAGCACCCGAACCTATATATAGTTTACCAACTACTTCTGATTCTTCACTTGCTTCTGAACGTATATTAAGATACAATTCAACTTTTGGAATTAATACATTTTCAAATCTAGGATACTTAGTTATAGTTTCTTCTTTATATCTTTCTACATATATATTAGATTCTTTATCCTTTGTTTCTCCTATGTAATCACCATTATTATCTATCGTATTTAAATTGCTATTACTTTCTTCTACATATTTGTCTATAGTTGCTGTTATACTTATTATGCTAGCATCAGATGACTCATTTGCGTTAACAACATTATTATCAACCATTACTCCACCAGCTAACAACATCGCTGCTACCATGTATGCTGATTTTCTCATTATCAAACCTCCTAAGTTTTATATTATATATGTTACAAAATTGTTACATATATGTTACAAGGTTATTCTAACAAAGTTACACTTCTGTGTCAATGCTCCATTTATTAACATTTTATTAAGTATCAATCGATTATTGTTGTATACCATCTTCTTTTGTTCTTATATGTAATTTCATCTAAAAAAGTGCATTTAAACAATTTAACATTGTCTAAATGCACTTTTTATTTACATATTTTTTAATTAGCTATTCTTCTTGCACAACATGCTTGTCTATATCCCAGACTAGAAATCTTGATTCCTGTCTTCTTAGAACTTGCATGTACTACTTGTCCATTTCCTATATACATAGTAACGTGAGTTATTCCACCACCGCTTCCTTTATAGAACAATAAATCTCCTGGCTTTATATCACTTAATGCAACTGGTGATCCACAATTAGCCTGTGCTGCTGCTGAGTGAGGTAATGAATAACCGAACTTAGCAAATACTCTCATGGTAAATCCTGAACAATCCGCTCCATTAGTCAAACTTGCGCCACCCCAAACATAAGGATTACCTATAAACTGAACTGCATAATCACATATATCCTGTCTTCCTGCATTACGTTTCTTTCTCTCAGCTTCTTCTTTCTCTTCCTGCTCGCGTCTTATAATTGCTTCCTCTTCTTCTTTAGAGATTGCACAGTCTAATACAAAATATACATTAACATAATCTTTTGACACAAATCCTGTTAGCTCATCATCTACTTTAACTTGTGCCCATTCATCATACTCATCAACTACTGCATAAGTATCACCTTCTGGAACCATAGATAAACAAGTGGATTCAACACTTTGCTCTTCTCTAACAAATAATGTTTCTGTTGTTACAGTAGCTGCTTTAGGCAATCTTCCTTGTGCAAATTCTCCTGCCTCATCTCCTGTAACCATAAATTCGTTCTTAACGTATCCTATTACTGAACCTGATTCTATCTTAGTCCACTCTTCACCTTGCTCTATTATTTGTCCTGCACCACCAGCCGAAAGTTTTCCTAAACGTTCTGAATCTTCGTTAGCTTCTGCTCTTATATTCAATGAACTTTCTGTATTCTCAATTTTAGGTATTGCTATTCCAATAAATTGAGGATATTTAGCCGCATTATATGTAAGCTTCTCTAAACATTCCGGTTCATCTACTATATAATCTAAAGTTTCTGTTATCAATGTACTATTTGATAAAATATCAGGTGTTACTACTGGCGGAACGTAATTCTCTATAGCTTCTGTAATACTTACCAAATCCTTATTAGTATCAACTTCTGATGCTAATGTTTCTGTATTACATAATAACATACATCCACTCATTGCTAATGCTATTATTCTATATAAATTCTTTTTCATTAGAATACCTCCAAAGATTTAATAATCTTTCCTTATCTATACTACGTTAAAAATCCCACTGCCATACGACAGTGGGAATATTTACTTATCTTATCCTATTCTTCTTGCACAGTATGGACTTCTATAATTAACATTAGAAATCTTAATTCCAGTTTCAGGAGAACTTGCATGTACTACTTGTCCATTTCCTATAAATATTGCAACATGATTGATACTTCCACTTGAATTAGTATAAAATACTAAATCACCAGGAACTAATGAACCTAAATCAACTGCTGAACCACATCCAGATTGTGATGAAGACGAGTGAGGTAGTCCATAACCAAAGTTAGCATATACACTCATTACGAATCCTGAACAATCCGCTCCACCTGTTAAACTTGTTCCACCATATACATATGGGTTACCAACAAATTGTAATGCATAATCACATATATCACTTCTTCCACCAGAAGAACTTCCTGATGCAACATTATTTGATGAAGTATTACTTGAAGAATTTGTATTATTTGAAGACGATGAACTATTTGAAGAACTTGAGTTAGATTTCTTCGAAGAATTAGATTTCTTCTTAGCTGCATCTTCTGCTGCTTTCTTATCTGCTTCTTCCTTTGCCTTCTTATCTTCTTCTGCTTTCTTAATTAATGCTTCTTCCTCTTCCTTAGATACTGCTGTATCTAACACGAATGAAACTGTTACATAATCTTTTGATACATATCCTATTGTCTCTTTATCAACTTCTATCTCTGCCCAACCATCAGATTCCTCAATTACCTTGTAAGTCTCCCCTAGTGGTACCATTCCTACACAATCAGCAGTTGCATTTTCTTCTGCTCTTACATATAAAGTTTCTGTATTAATTGTTGCTTGTTTAGGAACATTAGCCTCTGCATATGCACCAGCCTCATCTCCAAACAATATAAAGTCATTCTTAATATATCCTGTTACTGTACCTGAAGTAATCTTAGTCCATTCAGCACCTTGCTCAACTATCTGTGCAACTGCTCCTGCCGGTAACTTACCAACTCTATCAGAGTCTTCACTAGCTTCACATCTAATATTAACTGATTCTTCAACATTAGGAATAACCATTCCTACAAATTGAGGATATTTAACACTGTATTCATTTGACACTACTTCGTCAACAGGTAAATTCCCTTGACTATCTACAGCTTCTTCTATTGCCGCTGTTATATTAACTATTGAATTAGTCTCCATCATAACATTATTACTATATGCAGACTCTTGTATGTATCTATCTAACGCCGATGTTATATTTGCATTGCTATCATTATAAGAGTTACTAGCTACAACAGACATGCCATTAGCCATAATGCTTCCTGCTATTAATACTGCTGCTACCTTATGTGTTAATCTCTTCATATATACCTCCCAATTATAAATCGTCTGAATTATTACAAATTTGTTACGACTTATTAAATGTGATTATATCAAAGCTAATATGTCATGTCAACCTTTTAAACGTATAAAATATCATTTTTTCTATATTTTACGTGGCTTTCTTTAAAAAATTGCTATTATTTTTTCAAACAATCTTGTTGACATAATTCATTAAAAAGATTATACTATTATTACTTAGTGAGGTGTTTTCGAACTTAGTGACTACGGTATTACCCGCTTATTAGTAGTACATATCTAGAAAGTAGGTGTTGATCATGGATATTGCAGCATTATCTGTGTCTATGTCACAATCCCAACTAATGAATGATGTAAGTGTTGCCATGATGTCTAAAGCATTAGATACTGCCGAAGTTACTAGTGATGGTTTAACTAGACTTATGGAATCCTCTGTCAATCCTTTAGTTGGTCAGAACGTTGATATTAGACTATAGAAGCTTGAAGTTAATTCTTCAAGCTTTTATATTGCCCAATTTTATATTATTGATATTTTTATTATTTTGAACTATACTAATCAAACATTTTATTTTAAATAATTGGAGGCATGAATACATGGCAAAAGATATGACAAATGGAGATCCTGCCAAAGGGTTGATTGTATTTGCAATCCCTATGATTTTAGGAAATCTATTTCAACAATTATATAATATTATTGATACAATAATAGTAGGAAACTTTGTAGGCGAGGAAGCGCTTGCCGCTGTAGGTGCATCAACTTCCTTAGCCTTTTTATTTATTGCACTTGCAACTGGTATGAGTATTGGTTCTTCAGTTGTTATTTCAAGATTTTTCGGTGGTAAGCAACTTGAGAAAATGAAAACAGCTATATACACTATTATTTTCACTGCATTAGTTATTAGTATTGTATTAACTATGGTGGGGCTTATATTTAACAAATCAATACTGAAACTTATGAACACCCCTGATAATATTTTTGATGATGCTAGTGTATATTTAGGAATATATTTTCTAGGTCTTACATTTTTATTTATGTATAATACATTTAATGCAATTTTTAATGCACTAGGAAAATCTACAATACCTCTAGTGTTTTTAATATTTTCTTCTGGAGTAAATGTAGTTTTGGATTTGCTTTTTGTTGCTAAATTTCAAATGGGAGTAGCAGGTGCTGCCTATGCTACTTTAATTGCACAAGGAATATCTGCTGTATTATCTTTTATTGTTCTTATGTATAATTTATCTAAGATGCCTACAGAAAACTTTAAATTATTTGATTTAAGAATACTAGGCAGCATTGCATATATAGCTATACCATCAACTATACAACAATCCATTGTTTCATTCGGACTTATATTTGTGCAATCCTTAGTTAATACTTTCGGTTCAACAGTTATGGCAGGTTATACCGCTGCCACCAAAGTAGATTCAATAGCAATTATGCCAATGATTGCAGTCGGAAATGCAATGTCAACCTTTACGGCACAAAATATTGGTGCTAACAAATTGGATCGAATTAAAAAGGGGTATAAAGCTGCTCTTATGCTAACTGCTATTGTAAGCATAACTGTAACTCTATTACTATTTATTTTTGGAGATGTATTAATTGGTGCCTTTGTAGATTCTACATCAAGTCAAGCAGTCATTAATGTAGGTACTAATTATTTAAGAGTTGTATCTATTTTCTACATCATTATGGGTACTATGAATTCTACTAATGGTATTTTAAGAGGTGCTGGCGATATTAAATGGTTTATGGCTAGTACCTTATGTAATTTCTTTACGCGAGTTGCTTTTGCATATTTATTAGCATATATTTTCAAAATACCAGAAACCATTTGGTATACCATACCTATAGGTTGGGGTGTAGGTCTTATTATTTCTTTCACACGTTATAAATCAAATAAATGGAAATCAAATATAACAAAAGAACCAGCGGATTAAATTCCACTGGTTCTTTTGTTAATATTAAAATTCATTCTCATCATCATAATCTGAATCATGCATATATTCTCTACTTGTAACTCTTTTCTTTGTTCTCTCTTCTTCTACCATTTGAGATAATCGTTCTTTAATATCTCTAGGATTCTTAATGCTAACCAATTCAAAATTCCCCAATGTCTTATCAGCAGAATCACAAGCAATAGTTCCTACTCCAAATAATCTTTGCCAAAAACTAATTGTTAATGAAACATCCATTATTCTATATAGTCTTACTTCATCTTCCCTCTTACTTAAAAATCCTGTTTCTATAAATAATCTTTCTTTATCCAAAGAATATTTAGTAAATGAAAGTGGTAATCCAAATAAAGTTCTTTTCTTATCTTGCCATATGTAATCCATAACTTCTCCTTCCTCATCGTTACCATTGCTACAATAAATATATTGTATGTTCAAACAGATTATTCGTCAATAAAATTTACATTCAACTCTTTAAACTTTTCTAATAAGTCATCATATCCTTTAAATACAATTCCTTCTATACCTAATTGTCTGGCTGCTTCTACATTTACTTCCCTATCATCTATAAAACAAGTTTCATTTGCTTCTAGATTATATCTATCTAACAATATCTCATATATTCGTCTATCTGGTTTCATTACTTTTTCAAGAGATGATACAACCAATCCATCTATCTCATCTATAAATGAAAATCTAGACCAATGCATTTCATACATTCTCTTAGGATAATTAGACAATAAATAGACATTATATCCTGCTGTCTTAAGAGCTTTTACCAATGGACCTGCATAATCAAATTCTTTTACAAGTTCTATCGGCTCTTTCATAAACAAATCTATCTCCTTTGCATACTTAGGTAGTTTGCTTTTAAAAGAGTCTACTATATCTTCATCTTTCATTACTCCTAAATCAAACTCATTCCATAAATCATCATTAATCATAGATTTGCCTAATATTTCAATAACTTCTGGTGCAATTCCCATGTCTTGCATATATTCTCGCCATCTAAAATCAACTATTACCATTCCTACATCAAATACAATATTCTTCATCTAAAGCACCTCCAAAATCATGTCTAGATTATCCCCAAATACTTGATTAATATTTATAAAAGTTTTTGACCCATAATAACACCCATTACTGATGCCATCATAAGACCTCTTGTCCAACCACTTGAATCACCTAGACAATATAGATTGTTAACATTAGTATTAAAATCTTCATCCATTTTAACTTTGTTAGAATAGAACTTAAGCTCTGGTGAATATAAAAGTGTTTCTGTTCCAGCAAATCCTGGTACAACATGATCTACAGCTTGAATAAAGTTAATAATATTCGTCATTGCTCTATATGGCATTGCTGCTGTAATATCTCCTGCTACCGCATCAGGAAGAGTTGGCTTTATGTTTGAACGACTTAATTCTTTATCCCAAGTTCTCTTTCCGTCTAATATATCTCCATATCTCTGCACTAATATCTTACCTGAACCTAACATATTTGTAAGTTCACCAATTTTCTGTGCATACTCTATTGGTTGATTAAATGGCTCAGTAAAATTATGAGAACATAATATTGCTAAGTTAGTATTATTTGATTTTAATTCCTTATAAGAATGTCCATTAACTACTGCTAAGTCATTATCATAATTTTCTTGGCTTACAAATCCACCTGGATTCTGGCAAAATGTTCTTACTTTATTTTTAAATGGCTTAGGATAACCAATTAATTTTGATTCATAAAGTACATTATTAACATCTTCCATTATCTCATTTCTAACTTCAACTCTAACTCCTATATCAACAGTTCCTGGTTTATGAGCAATATCATTTTTGGCACAAATCTTTTCTAACCAATCTGCACCCCTTCTACCTGCTGCAATAACTGTATGTTTTGCTGTAATCTCTTCTTTCTCTTTAGAGCTATTAGTCTTCTCGATTATAACGCCCTTGCATATAGAATCTTCAAGAATTATATCTGTACAGTTATAACCAAATCTAATCTCAACACCTTTATCTATTAAATATTGTTCAATCGCTCCGTATATTTCTTGTGCTTTCTCTGTACCTAGATGTCTTATCGGACAATCGACAAGTTTAAGTCCTGCTTGAATTGCACGTTTTCTAATATCCTTTACTTTTTCACCTTGATTGATTCCTTCAATCTTAGTATCTGCTCCAAATTCAAGATATATCTTATCTGTATAATTAATCATTTCTTGAGAATAGTCTACACCTATTAAATCTGGCAAATCTCCACCTACTTCATAGCTAAGTGAAAGTTTACCGTCTGAAAAAGCTCCTGCTCCTGAAAATCCTGTAGTTATATTACAAGGTTTACAGTTAATACATTTCTTAGTCTTATCTTTAGGACATTTACGTTTTTCAATAGAAGAACCCTTCTCAATCATAAGAATCTTCTTATTGCTTCCTCCCCTAATCAGCTCTAAAGCTGTAAATATACCTGCTGGTCCTGCACCTACAATAACAACATCATACATAATATTTCCTCCTTTTGAAAATAAAAAAACCAACTACCATTCATATGACTATAGTATCTCCCTTAAGGAAAACCTATAGTCAACTGAATCGGCAGTTGGTAGAAACATTCATCCATCCTATGAATATATATACGTTAGTCCAAAAAAGATTGTATATTAATGCAATACTTTTGTCAAGTAACTCTATAATTTCCCAGCTCTATGTAATAATCTATGTTCTTTACCTTTTATTACATCTTTATATGTCTGAGCTACAATCGGATTGTCATCTGTAAATCTTATCTGTGAGTGTCTATCAACAGCATATATTCCTTCTTCACGGCATTTCTTAGTTCTTGGCCCTGCAGGAAGCGGTTGACCTCCTCCTAATATACAACCTCTTCTACATGCCATTACTTCAACAAAGTCATAATAAGCTTCTCCTGCTTTTATCTTGTCTAGCAATTTGCCTGCATTAGCTAATCCATTTACTACTGCTATCTTAACTTCTCTATCTCCTAGCATTACTGTTGCTTCTTTGATGCCTTCTGTTCCTCTAATACCTGTAAAACTAATCTGAGATATTGTTTGATATTCATTTCCTGCTGATACATGGCGTAAAACAGCTTCTGTAACACCACCTGTAATACCAAATATAGCTGCTGCACCTGATGCAATACCAAACGGCATATCTGGAGCTTCTCCTTCAACTTCATCAAACTTAATACCAGCTTGACGTATCATTCTTATAATCTCTATTGTTGTCAACACTCTATCTGTATCTTGTCTACCATCAGTCATATTATCATCTCGTAATATTTCAGCCTTTTTGGCAGTACAAGGCATTATTGATACAACAAATGTTTTCTTCTTTTCTTTGATGTCATCTTGCCAGAAATAATCTTTAACAACTGCTGAAAACATACCTTGAGGAGATCTACAAGTAGAAATGTTATCTGCAAATTCTGGATATTTTGTCTCACAGTATTTTACCCATGCTGGACAACATGATGTAAATAGTGGCAAGTTTTCATTTTGCTCTAATCTAGTAATTAATTCTTTGGATTCTTCTACAACAGTTAAATCTGCTCCAAAGTTAGTATCATATACTTTATCAAATCCCATCATTCTAAGAGCTGCTACAAGTTTACCCATAGTATTTTCACCCTTTGGAATATCAAATTTGTCACCTACTGCAACTCTTACTGCTGGTGCAACTTGAGCCACTACTCTTACATTAGGGTCTGCAATAGCTTCCCATACATCTGTTACATTTGTATTTACAGTTATTGCTCCTGTAGGACATACTACTCTACATTGTCCACAGCCTACACAATCAGTTTCATTAAGACATTTATCAAATGCAGGTGTAACTTCCATCTTAGATCCTCTATGAGCAAAATCTAAGGCGCCTATACCTTGAATCTCTGCACAAGTTCTAACACAGTCACCACATAAAATACATTTATTAGGGTCACGTACTATACTTGGCGAACTCATATCAATAGGAACTTCTTTTCTATTGTTAAGGAATCTTACTGCATGAACGCCAACTTTAAATGCAAGTTGTTGAAGTTCACAGTTACCATTTCTAGTACATATTGTACAATCTCTACAATGTGATGCTAATAATAATTCTATAATTAATTTTCTATATTTTCTAATCTTAGCTGAATTAGTCTTAATTACCATTCCTGCTCTTGGTTGTTCTGAACATGATGCAAATATTCTTCCTCTATCATCTTCTACAACACACATACGACAAGCTCCATATACGGATAGCTCTGAATGATAGCAAAATGTAGGTAGATCAATGCCAGCCTTTCTAATAACTGCAAGTATATTTTTCTCGCCTTCTATCGGCACACATCTCGAATCAATAGTCATGTATTCCACTAGTAGTACCTCCTAACATTCTATAGTAATTGCACCAAATGGGCAGTCTGATTCACAAGCTCCACATTTAATACATTTACTTGTATCTATTGTATATGGTTTCTTAAGTTCTCCTGTAATAGCTCCTACAGGGCAATTTCTAGCACATTTTGAACAACCCTTACAGCTCTCAGGTATAATCTTATAGTTTCTAAGTGCCTGACATGTACCTGTACGGCATTTCTTTTCTAAAACATGCTCTTCATATTCATTACGGAATAATTTTAATGTACTTAATACCGGTAGTGCCGCACTCTTTCCTAATCCACAAAGGGCTGTATCAGTTATTGCTGTTCCTAATTCTTCAAGCATATCTAATTGCTCCATTGTTCCTTTTCCAGATACAATGTCTTCTAATATTTCTAGCATACGTTTTGTACCTTCGCGACAAGGCACACATTTTCCACAGCTTTCATTTTGTGTAAAGTTCATAAAGAATCTAGACACTTCAACCATACAAGTATCTTCATCCATAATAACAAGTCCACCTGAACCTATCATAGCACCCATCTTCTTTAAGGAATCAAAATCAAGCGGCATATCAAGATGTGTTCCTATTAGGCATCCACCTGAAGGGCCACCTATCTGAACTGCCTTGAATTCTTTACCTGCCTTAATTCCACCACCTATATCATATACTATTTCTTTAAGCGTTGTTCCCATCGGAACTTCTATAAGTCCTGTATTATTAATGCTTCCTGTTACTGCAAATGCTTTGGTTCCTGGACTTCCTTCTGTACCAATACTCTTATACCAATCAGCACCATTTGTAATAATCATTGGAACATTGGCATAAGTCTCAACATTGTTAAGTACTGTTGGCTTTCCAAATAAACCTTGCTCAACTGTACGAGGTGGTTTAGTTCTAGGCATACCTCTCTCACCTTCAATTGAGGCAGTAAGAGCGCTTCCTTCACCACAAACAAATGCACCAGCACCTCTATTAATGTGAAGTTTGAAGCTATATCCTGAACCTAATATATTATCACCTAATATACCTAATTCTTCTGCTTGAGCTATAGCAAGTTTTAATCTGCTTATTGCTAAAGGATATTCTGCACGTACATATATATATCCTTCGCCTGCACCTACTGCATAACCTGCTATTATCATACCTTCTATCATCTTATGAGGATCGCCCTCCATAACGCTTCTATCCATAAATGCGCCTGGATCTCCTTCATCACCGTTACATACTACATAACGTGTCTTCTCTTCTTGTCTCGCTACTTGTTTCCACTTATAGCCTGTTTGGAAGCCTCCGCCTCCTCTTCCACGAAGATTAGATTCTAGTATTTCATCTACTATTTCAGTAGTTGTCATCTCAAATAAAGCCTTTTCCAAAGCTTCATATCCACCTACTGCAAGATATTCATTTATATGTTCTGAATCTATATGTCCACAGTTCTTAAGTACTAATCTAGTTTGTTTTGCGTAGAAAGGTATCTCTTCTTGAGCTTTGTATTTTACTCCATCCATCTCATATAGAAGTCTATCTATAGGTTGTCCACCTAATATTGTTGTATTATATATTTCCTCACAATCTTCCTCTGTAACCTTTATGTATAAATAGTTATATGGCTCTATTCTAACCAAAGGTCCCATTTCACAAAAACCATGACAGCCACTTTTCTTAATGCCTACATGTGCAATCTCACTTCCAAATTCAACAGATACATTATCATTATTGCCAGTTAACTGACACATTTTTTCATATATTTTTGCTGAACCCCCTGCAAGACATCCTGTTCCTGCACAAATAAGAACTCTACATTCTTGAGCCTTAATATTGTCTACTGCCGATTTACGAACTGCAATTAGTTCCTCTCTTGATGTTAACATTCAGCCTCCCCCTCTCTTAAGTTCTTAATTAACTCTGTAACCTTTTCTGGAGTCATTGAAGGGTGTACTTCATCATTTACAGTAAGTACTGGTGCCAATCCGCATGCACCTAAGCAAGATACTGTTTCAACTGTAAATAGCATGTCTTCTGTAGTATTCTTATCCTTTGATAAACCCAATTCCTTATTAAGTCTCTCAAGTATAGACATTGATTTTCTAACATGACATGCTGTTCCATCACAAACTCTTATAATATATTTTCCCTTTTTCTCAAAAGAAAAATTCTCATAAAATGTTGCAACACTATAAGCTTTTGCTTCAGTAATGTTAAGTTTACTAGCTATATATGTAAGCAACTGGGGTGGTAAGTACCTATATTCTGTCTGAACATCTTGAATAATAGGTATAAGCCATCTTGGCTCTGTACCATATAAACCAATAATCTCATCTGCTTTATCATAATATGTTTTGTCAAGCATAATTCTCCTCCTTAGCATTTGCTTTTATTTCTTTTTTATTTTCATACATTTTACTATCTGCTTCTTTTTCAAGGTTTGATATGCTTTCTGCATTAATAATATCACAGTATGCTACACCTTGAGCCATAGATATTTTAAATGGATATTCTTCAATCTGATTATATTCTATAATTAACTCATTAAATATATCAATTGTTTTATTATACTTATCTCTAGGATCTTCATCAGATATTAATACGACAAATTCATCTCCACCAATTCTATAAACACTACCAACTTTACCAAAAGAATTAGCAATAATTTTACCACATACTTTTATTAAATCATCTCCTGATGAATGACCCCATTTATCATTAGTAAATTTAAGATTATTAATATCTAATACTACCATTCCTAATTTGTCATCATCTGATTTTTCTGTAATGTTATTTATTTTCTCAATATATGCAGTTCTATTTCCTAATTCAGTTAAACCGTCTTCATAAGCTAGTTTACTTATAAGTTCAGCTCTAGCACCCTGTTTCATTAACTGAATCATTCTGTATATATTTCCTGCTCCTAGACAAATAATACAAAGCAATAATCCTACTCTTATTACAAATGCTCTATCAAGTACATCTTTAGATAAATATCTTACAAATTCAATAAATACAGAGATTGCTAATATTACTATACCTATCTGCTGAAATATTATTGAAATGTCTATTCCGTTTATATTTTTTCTATATCTTATTGCCTGCTTAACTATAGAAATTACTAGTATTATGCTAGCAAAACCATAAGTTATAATCGCACCATTTAATGTTTGATGGTAATCCCATAGGTTACATAATTGAAATATTGTAGCTAATATTATATATACTAGATTTACTCCACATAAAAACTTTACAAACTTATTTTTAAATGTATTATAATTAGAATCCATATATAAAAACAAAGGAATTCCACCAGCTACTAGCATCATATTATCTATAACCTGAATCTGCCTTAAATTATTAGAGAATAGTTGAAATATATTTGTTTCAAGCATACACCATATAGAACAACAAATAGCAAATAACCCTAAGTATAGTATACTATAATCTCTCTTCTTAACATTCCAATTAACAACAATATTAGCTATTAAATATAAAACACCTACAAAAAGCATAAATATACTTATCAAAAGACCTACTGATTTGGAACCTATTATATTTATAATTATACTATCTTTACTCCCTAAATAAGCACTATCAATCTTTACTCGACCATCTTCATAAGCCATGTTAATTACTATCTCTACTTCCTTACCTGCATCTTCTTCATTAATATTTACAATATTCCATCTTGTACCTGGAGAATGATTGTAAAATGGTGCATTAGTTATATCTGTGCTATACACTTGCTTATTATCAATGTAGACTGAAACAAATGCATTTTTACTTCTAAATATCAATCCTTGGTCACTATTAAGATTATCGGGAATTGTATAAAATACACTTAGTGTATCATCTATTCCTCTAATCTCTGAAAAATCTACTACTTCACCCTGATTATCAACTATGCTATCTGTTACATCTATGTAACTTCCTAATCCATAAAAGTCTTCTTTCTTATCTCTTAATAGGATATTTCCTATAAGCAAAATAACCATTACAAGTACTACCATAAGATACATTATCAATGTGATTTTTCTATAATTTAATTTGTATTTTTTAATATTTTGTTCTTGCATTTTTTACCCTCAATATATTTTCCCTAATAATTCTATTATATTCATATTTGCAAATTATACAAGCAAGTTAACTTTATATTTAAATTAATTCTTATATATAATCTAACTTTCATGGTTTGACAAACTTTTACACCTTAACACTATTTTTGCATAAGATAAATTAAGAACGTGAAAGGAATACAATTATGTATTTTATATTTGGTTTTCTAATTTTTATATTAGGCTTATTAAGCATTATCATGTTCTTTAAAAGGCGTAAAATTATATGTAAAATATGTTGTATGTCTATTGCCGCAAAATGTAAGTTGTTAAATGAACTAGTAGAACCTCTAGGATATACTTATAATTCACACTGGGACACTTTTTCTACTACATTAGATGCATGGCAAAAAGATTTTGGATATATAACTTTCTATGATAAGGCTGCAGCATTTTTTTCAATGGTATTTGATGCTGAACCAATATATTTTGATTATGATAATAGGACTTGGTTGCTAGAGTTTTGGAAAGGGCAATATGGAATTAATACTGGTGGTGAAATAGGTATATATCATGCTGATTCCATTGTTCCAACTAAGGATTTAGCAAAAACTATTTTCTATGGTGCTGACCCTGAAGAAATGCTAGATTTTTCTTTTCATCTATATGGACATAATGAACATCTTGCCTTTGTTCGTGATAGACATTGGTGGTTAACTAGTTTTTGTATGGGACTTTTTTCTAGGCCTAGTAATTTAATAATGGATATATCTATAACTTTTCCTGATTACGAAATGATGAGCGCATTTACTGAATCTTTAATGAATAGTGGATATAAAAAATGTTCTATTACTATTTGCGGGCTACGAGTTAATTTTACATTTATAACTTCTCATAATTCAAGGAACAATTGTTTTAGGCGCATATTATCTATCTATTCTCAATTCAAAAACAGAATATTTTGCAAATTGTTTTTAATGATAACTAATCCATTTTGTTCTTCCCTAGATAGATTATTATATTTATACTATTTCTTACCATTTGCATTCCGTAATTCTCTAAGAATGCACAGATTTAAAAAGAGAAAAAAATATCGAAGACCATGTTCTAGATAATATAGTGTTAAAATATTTAATCTTAATGAATAGTTCCTCTATTATAAGAGAAAATAACTATATTATTATAATTGGAGGACATATTTATGAATGAAGATAATAATCATTTAAAAGCTCTTCCTTTACAAGCATTAGATGATATTCCAACAGCTAAAGCTGATGCAAAGGAAATTGTTGCTCTTGTAAAAGAAAGTGGAAGAGTCACTGGTTACAAATTATCAGACGGAAATATTGTAGATAAGGTAGATGGTGTTGCCCTTGCAAAACAAGGTGAAATTAAAGATGTTGGTATTGCTCACAGAAAAGATGAGGAATATTTAAAATCTATACCTGACGGAACAGAAAGTAATAACCTTGGCAATCTTCCATCAATATCAATGAAAAAAGATTATTAATATTAAAAGGGGGCTGAATATAGCCCCTTTTTCTATTTATAGTATAACATAAAACAGGAATTTTTTCTAGTCTTGTATAGTATTTTTCTCTGTAGTAGATTAATACTTATTATATAATATTATAGGGGTGATCTAGTGAATTATAAAATTGAAGACTTATATATTTTAGTGAAAGAATTGTCAGAAAAGTACACCGGAAAGTCAAGTACATCTATTACTTATGAGGTTGCTGAACAATTAATGGGAGCTATTATTTATTGTATAAATGAATATACTAATTCAAGTAATATTAGTAATCGTGATGAACTTGTAGACCAATCTATTCATATTTCTGCTGGTGAAGCTTATAACATTGGATACAGTTTGGTTATAGATAAGATTAAGTCTGCTCATAATATATATAATAATCTAATTCTTGATTTTAATCATTATGATAATGTTGCTTATAAGGAAACAATAGTAGAGGGCATTCCTGAATTTTTTAAATGGTACGATCCAAAACTTAATCCTCAAAATAATATTATTTTATATGATTATCCTATTTTGAAGGATCTGCACCATTTACAAGGTATTGATTTAATGTATGAATATCTTAAATGGATTGTGGCAGAACAGAAGTCTCTTAATCAATATCCAGAAGAATATATTAAGGATAGTTTGAATGAATATAACCATGATTATGAAAACTTGTATATTAATATTTCTGAAATTGTAATTAACCAAGGGGGGTAATATTTATGGATAATATGTTTGAACTTATGATGCTTGAAAATCAGAAACATGAACTCCAAACTGTTCTTGAATGTAATACTAAAACTGCTAGATTTGGTCTAGCTTTATCTGAAGAAGAGGCCACAGAATTAACTGTAGTTAAGAAGCAGACTTTAAAAGACGAAAGACGAGTTGAATTTGGCAGCAGTATATTGCCTGAGTTAATATATGCCTTTTGCGATTCTCAATATATTACTCAAGATAGTTATGTTGCTACTATTGCCGAATTGCAAGAAATCTTTTATATGTTTAAAAATGAATCTATGGATGATTTAACAGATTCTGAATTACTTGAATTTATGAAAAAACAGTTTGAAGAAATATGCTTTGGTGATCTAGACTATTTAAAAACCACTTGTCTAGAAAGATATACCAGAGCTATTCGCTCTGGCTATCAAACTTTATCTCAACAAAGATTACACGATGAATATTTTACTGCTGATAGAGATAATGAATATTCTAAATTTTCTGAAGAAACTCGTTGGGAATATGAACTATACATGACTAGTTTAGAGGATACTTATTAATATATCTATAATTCCTCTGCACGTTTAATTGCTGAGTCTACATTTGCACATATATTTTCTATTCCTATTTTTTCATCAAATCCACTTTTATGAATAATAGAAAGTGGTTGAACATTTACATGGGACAAGATTAATGTTATCTTACACTTCTCACATTTTGCATATAATTGTTCCATGTTATTCATAGCTGTTGAATCAATAGCTGTTACACCACGCATTCTAAGAATTAAACATCTACATTTTTCATCTACCTGTATGTCAAGTATCTTATCTGCTGCTCCAAAAAACATAGGCCCTGTTATCTCATATACTAGGGTATGCTTTGGAACTTCACGAAGAGCAATATTTTCAGGATCATCCTCTTCGTCACTGTCATCACCAATATATTTCCAACCTTCAACTTCTGTAACTTCACTCATACGTTTCATAAATAAAACTGCTGCCAATATAACACCTATCTCTATTGCAATTACTAAGTCGAATAACACTGTTAGTATAAATGTTGTTACTAACACAATAATATCACTTTTAGGTGCTGTCTTGCATAAATGAAGAAACTCCTTCCACTCTGACATATTGTAGGCTACCATAAATAAAATTACTGCTATTGCCGGCATTGGAATTAATGCTGCATATGGCATTAACACTACCAATATTAATAATAATGTTGCTGAGTGTACCATACCTGAAATAGGTGTGCGTCCACCATTTTTCACATTGGCCGCTGTTCTTGCAATCGCCCCTGTTGCTGGAATTCCTCCAAATAATGCAGCGGTAATATTTCCTGCTCCTTGAGCAATCAATTCCATATTTGAACGGTGCTTGCTATTTACCATATTATCTGATACAACACATGATAATAAAGATTCTATTGCTGCTAATACTGCTATGGTTACTGCATCTGGAAATAGTTTTCTAATGGTAGCAAATTTTATTTCTGGTGCTGTAAATACTGGTAATTTATTTGAGATGTCATATAAATCTCCAATTGTATTTACTTTCATATCCATAAACCACACCATAAAAATACTTACTATAATTGCTATTAATGATGCTGGTATCTTCTTAAAAAATCCTGGTAGTAACGGCCATAATATAAGAATTGCAAGACATATCACTCCAACTAATACTGCCTGCCAATTAATAGTATCAATAAATTTAATAACTGCTTCTAATTTCTCTACTGTCTCTATAATTGGTTCATCACTTACTATTGTTAATCCCAAAAAATCTTTTAATTGACCTACTAATATTGTTATTGCTATTCCTGATGTAAATCCAGTTGTAATTGTATATGGTATATATTTTAAAAGGCTTCCAAGTTTTAATAATCCCATTGCAATTAATAATATTCCTGCCATAATTGTAGCTATTGCTAACCCACTTATTCCATGCTGAGCTACTATTCCCGCTACTATAGTTGCAAATGCTGCTGTAGGCCCTGATATTTGAACTCTACTTCCACCTAAAAATGATATTACAAATCCTGCTGTAATAGCCGTATATATTCCCTGCTCTGGTGCTACTCCAGATGCGATTGCTAGTGCAATTGATAAAGGTAATGCAATAATGGCTACTATAATTCCTGCAATTATATCTTTTATAAATTGTTCCTTTGTATAAGTTTTCATAACCGAAAATAACTTTGGTTTTAACTTTTCCATGTCTTTGCCCCTCTTTTGTATATGTGTAAAAATACTTAGATTAATAATATACGGCTAAACAAATGAATTTTCAAGAATTTTCTTCTATTTTTTTCTATTCTTTTCCATGATCAACAATTATGTTTTCACTATACTTTCTCTCTATCTCATGTCTTGCCTTACGAACTTCTACAGAATCAAATACTATTGAAAAGTCATAATCTGCTGGATATAGTTCCGAAGCTGCCACTTGAAGTTTTACTCTTTTGTGATTTATCCATATTTTCTTATCTGGTAATTGAACCCTTAATACACCCTTATCATTTACTGGTTCACATACAATTCCTATTTTCTTATCTGGATATATCATAACACTGTCACCACGATTAAATTTTTCTGTAAGTGCTTGTTTATTAGTAGGTTGTTTTTTCTTCTGAATACGACTTCCTCTCTCGTGTACTAATTTGTCATCTTCATCAAAATTAATTTCTTTTGATTTATCTCCATAAGCTGCCATCACTGCTCTATTTAACATAGCACCTGGCATACCTAACTTCTTAGCTATATAAAGAGCACAACTTTCTCCTGCTTCTCCAATCACAAGTTGATACTGAGGGCGTAGGCTTTCCTTATCAAAAGTCATTCTAGCATTTATAACTCCCTCTTCCTTATCTGCGTATGATTTTACTTCTGGATAATGAGTAGTTACTAAATACAATGCTCCACTATTTTTTAATTCGTCTAATATTGCTATAGCTATTCCCATTCCTTCTGTAGGATCAGTTCCTGAACCTAATTCGTCTAAAATAACTAAACTATCTCCATTTGCCTTTTTAAGGATTTCTAATACATTTGTTATATGAGCTGAAAATGTTGATAGGTTTTCTGATATATTCTGACCATCTCCTATATCACATAATATTGCATTATTCATACATATATCTGCTTCTTCACAAGCTACATGAAGTCCTGCTTGAGCCATCATTGAGTTAAGTGCCACTGTCTTTATAGCTACTGTTTTACCACCTGTATTGGGCCCTGTAATTATTACCCCATTTACACCTTTTCCTATATTAAAGTTAAGGGGTACATTAATATTCTTATCCATTAGAGGATGCCTGCCATTTACTATATTAATGTATCTATCAGTATTAATATTAGGTTGTATTCCATCACATTCTATACTAAACCTTGCCTTTGCAAACATAAAATCCAACTTCTCAATTGTATGATTATTCATACTTATTACATCTGCTGTATCTGCTAACATTCCTGTTAAAGTATATAGAATTCTTCTCACTTCATTCTCTTCATCAATCCTAAGTTCTTGCAACTGGGCATAGTATTTTGCCACTGATGTAGGCTCCATAAACAAGGTATTACCTGTTGAGGATTTGTCTATTACTGAACCACTAATCCTAAACTTACATTCCTTCTTTACAGGAATACAAATATGACCATTTCTCATTGTACTAAAATTATCTGACATAGCATCTTTATTTGCTTTCATTACTGAGTCAGCCTTTTCACGCATTTTGCTTTCTGCACGCTCGATACTATCTCTTAGGGATTTTAATTGCTTTGATGCAAAATCATCTACCTTACCGTTTCTGATTTTCAAACTTAATTCTTCTCTAATATCATCTAAAGATTCTAGATTTTCTTCATAGTAAGCCAGCCCTATATTATATTGTTTGCATTTATTTAGATAATCTTTTAATCTTCTTACTGCTGTTAAAATCATTCCAATATTGGTTAGTTGTTCTGGGCTAAGACAACCACCTTTATTAGCTATAGTAATTAAATTGTCAATACCCTCAAGAGCTGTAATTGGTGGATTACCACATTTCTCAATCATTTCTTTAGCTTCAGAAGTATCTCGTAATCTAGCATTTACTTCTATTTCTGATAAATAGGGTTTTAGATTTGTTATCTCGGCTTTTGCTTTTTCTGTATATGCATACTCTATTAACTTTTCTTTTATTTTATTAAACTCTAACATGTTTTCAATGTTTAACATTTTATTTTCCTCCATATATATAAGTCACACAAGCACCTACCTTATGGTATACTAAAATAGAACCTCACTTTAGTGATTCTTACGAAGCATTTTTTAACATAAAAGAATACCTTTATATTAAAAAAGCACGACTATACAGTCATGCTAAAAGTACACAAAAAATAAATATATTTATACAAAGTGTTATAGCATATAGTAAGGTAGATGTACCGATTGTAATATCGGCAAAAGGGCATAATTATAGTGTGATTAAATAATTATTCCTTATACAACTATTTAGTTGCTGTTGTATCTATCTTACGACACGTAACAAACACTTCACTCACTTTCATAATAATATGTGGTTATTATAGTATGAATATGATTAGTTGTCTATAGTTATTTCTTTTCTATGATTTAAATGTATCCCTATATGTCCAATTCCTAATATAACAACGGATATTATCATAAATATATTTTTTCCGTATATTCCAAGTATGAAAAATGCAACAATAGGTAATGTTGCTCCCGCTACTGGGACACCCAGTAAGCTACTAAAAAAATCTTTCATTGTCTTCTCACTTCTAAAATATCTAACCCAATATATTTCATATAAGACAATTATCACAACTGCTAATAACAACCATAAACTCCACGGAGAAATTTTATATATATTAAAGTCTTTAAATATCACAGCCACACATGATACTAGTATTTGACCTATTCTCTCAAAAATTAATAGTATTCTATTTTCATTTATAACATATTTATCATAATCCTTTGGTTGATTATTAACCCAAATTATATTAGGTATAAATAGTGATAATAAAAAAATTAATCCAATGTATGAAAATCCAAAATCCATATGATAGCCACTCCTTCGTATGCTAATGTTTTTATAGTTAACTTCTTGTATAATACTACATTTTGCCACATATTCATATATTTATAATTTTTTTGTTGGTTAACTTTAGATAGTGATGTATAATAAATGTTGAATTTTATTGACTATTACTAAGGAGATACCTATATGAATTTTTTGAAATTATCTGATAAACTTTTTTATTTTGTAAATATACTTATATATATCATCTGTATTAATTGTTTCTCTCTGATTATTAGCCTAGGTAAATTATATACAATTCCTGTCCTTATTGCAGGTCTTCTATTTGTTAATATTCTTCCTGTATTACCAAACCATAGCATTCCTAATTTCAAGCTTAAGGTTTGCTATCGTGGAACTGCTACCTTAAAGATTTTTCTATGGTCTTGTTTAATTTCAGTAATCTGCAATATAGTGCTAGCATTTTACTTTCTTCCATATCAGTGGGGTCTATGGATATTAAGCATTATTGTGACTATTACAGCTCTAAACATTCTATTCTGGAACGGTATGATAAGTGTGTATAGTTGTTCTGTCCAGTTAGGTGTTAATCATAGGGTAGTTGGCATTTTATGTGGTATGGTTCCTATATTAAATCTTATTATGTTACATAAGATTCTTAAAACGGTATCAAATGAAATTAATTTTGAAACTGAAAAAGCCCTACTTAATTCTCAGAGAGTTAGTGAACAAATATGTAATACTAAGTATCCTATACTATTAGTACACGGTGTGTTTTTTAGGGATTTTAAACATCTCAATTATTGGGGACGTATTCCTGATGAATTAATTAAAAATGGAGCTACTATATTCTATGGTAATCATCATTCTGCATCTTCTATAGTTGATAGTGCTAATGAATTGACTGCTAGAATAAAGGAAATCATTAAAGAAACCGGTTCTGAAAAGGTTAATATTATTGCTCACTCAAAAGGTGGTGTTGATTGCCGTTATGCTATCAATTTCTGTGGTGCTGCTCCTTATGTTGCATCACTAACAACTATTAATTCTCCTCATAATGGTTGTGAATTTGCTGATTATCTATTAAATAAAATACCTGAAGGAATGAAGAACAAAGTTGCTAAAACATATAATGGAACTCTTAGAAAATTAGGTGAGTCTAATCCTGATTTTATTGCTGCTATGGAGGATTTAACTGCAAGTAATTGCCTTGAACTTAATAGTACTATTTCGGCAGCAGAAGTAAGTGATTATGTATATTGTCAAAGTGTTGGTTCAAAATTAAATCATGCTATAAACGGAAAGTTTCCACTTAATTTTACTTATCCATTGGTTAAACATTTTGATGGATATAATGATGGTCTTGTATCTGATAAATCTTGCGTATGGGGTGAACGTCATCAGTTCTTAACTGTTGATGGTATAAGGGGCATTTCTCATGGTGATATGATTGATCTGAATAGAGAGAATATTCCTGGATTTGATGTAAGAGAGTTTTATGTACAGTTGGTTAAGGAGTTGAAAGAGAAGGGGTTGTAGTCCCTTCTCTTATCTTTATTTACTTACCATTCTTGCTTTTGCTGTACATCCTTTTACTGTTAATTTGAATACTTTTGTCTGCGGAATCACCTTCTCATTAAAAACAAAGTTTTCCTTGTGATAATGTTTCATTAATATACATAATGCCTTATACTTTTCTTCATCAGGAACTATTTCCATTACACCTTGTCCTATTACACTTTCGTATTCCATAGTGCAATTTCCTTTTTCCTCATCAGTTACTAAACGATGTGAGCAGTCCATTTCAAAACCTGCTTTATTATTCTTAGATATTAGTTCGTACTTCTTACCTTCTAATGCTCCATGAAAATATAGAGTTATTGTTTCATCCCCTACTGCCATACCGAAGTTTAATGGTAATATATATGGGTATTCATCGTCGTGTAATGCAATACGACATACATCACATTTTTCAATGATTTCTATTATTTTGTTGTGGTCTTTGATTTCTCTATCTATTCTTCTCATGGTGGACCTTTCTTATATGTAGGATTTTATCTTCTCTATCAAACCTTTGTCGGTTGGAAGCCAAGCGACAATAATATATAACATATCATCACTTCTATTTACTTCTTCTACCATTAGTACGATATTTTACAATTTCCAATTGAAAGTTATCGTCAATCGCACCTTTGATCTTGTAGTAATCAACACGCTTACCTTCTTTCTTAATACCAAACAAGCGATAAATATAGTATGATCTGGATAATCTCTTTGATACCTCGACCTCATTTACTGAAACCTCAAATGGTGTCTCTTTATTACCTTTTGTTGTTTTTACTTCAATATAAATTTCTTGTTCTTTTCCAGTTTCATCAACATCCACCGAGATAATGTCATACCCTAAGCCATCCTTTTTGCTGGCCACATGTTCAATTAATGGAAGTAAATCCTCTCTTTTCATTTCTGTTAGTCTACGTTTTTCAATTTCGACAACATACTTTTCTCCTATATCACCAAGTTTTTTCTGTTTTTTTGCTTTATCAGCTGATTTTTCTGGCGAAGTTGCCGCTATAATTCCATTCCTATGCATGGTCGCCATTCCTTCCATAGGTGGCTCAACTTCACAAAAATTTATCTCTGCAATATTTTCCTCGTAATCGTCATTCTCAATATTAACGCCAATTTCATTAATATCAATATTTTTAAAAAGGTTTTTATTTTGCCCAATTAATCTTCCTGCATAACTTAATATTCTGTTATATGCCGCCTCCGAAATTGGACGAATAGACCTCTGCCATGGTGGAATAGGGCTATTTCGAACATCTAAATATCCTAAACTCTCTAAATATTTATCTATCCCATCTGCTACTTCTATTGAAGTAACGTATATGGGAACTTTATTTTCAAATTTTTTTCCGTATTTCAATTTTGCATAATAATTCTCATCATCTTCAGATTCAATTTTGCCAACCACACCTGTTCCAAAATAGTATCTATTATCTTTTTTATATCTATCACCTTGATAATATAAGAAAATATCACCTTCTTTTATTTGATTTGCATATCTTCTTGGAAAATGATATATCTCATACAGCTTATCCTCATATAAAGACTCTGTATCTATTTTTTGACTGATTATAATATACATTGATGTCGCCTCATTTCTATTTTCTAGCCCATTAATACACTCTAATTTGATAACGTATTTCAATCTACAAATTATGTTATCTTTATTAATAGTTATGTTTCTTATTATATAATATATAGATTTTACCATGTTTTTTATAATTAAACTATATTAAATCATATATTTCTATTGTAATAGTATAATAATTACAAATTACCCGTAACCAAATCTATTTTCCATAATACTCTATAAAATACCATGCCTTTTCAAAGAAAACTAATGACTCCAAAAAGCACTGCAAACAAAACCTTATCCCAACAAAGAATAACTGACTTTATCCATAAATTTTAAAGCATTGCTAATCAAATTACTCTGATATAACAACACATCTATACAATGTACTACCCCCTAAATGTTAGACCAAAAATCTAACTAAGTTCATGTGATAGTTTAGTATAAATATTGTATATTAGTCCCCCTCTACAAACTATCCCCAAAGTCCTCTTTAAACTTCTTAATTAAATCCTCTTGCCAATCTCCTATTGGCTCTAGCTTTCCAAAAAAGAAACGTAGCATTTTAGGTTCTTCTACAAATTTTAGTCCACCAATTAAGTTTCTATTTTCATATAACCATGTAATTCTATCAACAGCATATTTAATCTGAGATAATGTAAATACACGTCTTGGTAATGCCAATCGTAATAACTCCATTTTAGCAAAGACTTCATTTCCATTTTTATCTCGTTCCTCTGAAAGTGTTCCACGTTCTGTTCCTCTAATTCCACTTACTAAATACAATGCACAAGCAACTGCTGCTGCAGGGTATTGTCCATGTGGAATGTTTGGTACAAACCTTTCACAGTCAATATGCACTCCTAATCCACCTGCTGGGGTTACCATTGGTACTCCATTTTTTACTAATAGCTTTGTCATCTCTTCAATAAATATAGGCCCTTGTGAAATCATTTCTGTATCAAGTGTTTCTTCAAGTCCTACTGCCATTGCCTCAATTTCTCTTACAGACACTCCCCCATAGGTTGAAAATCCTTCATATAATGGAATCAAATCTCTTACCTTTGTATAGTCATCTTCATTTCTAAAGCACATGCCACCACCTCTGGCACAAGTTAGTTTTCTTGCCGAAAAATAAATAATATCAAAACACTTGCTTATTTCTGATATAATATCCTTTATTTCCTTGTCCTTATATTTCTCTTCTCGTGTCTTTATAAAATAGAGATTATCTGCAAGTAGACTAGCATCTAACATAGTCTTAATCTTATTCTTTTTGCAAATCTTCGTCACCTCTTTGATGTTTTCTAGAGAAATCGGTTGACCACCAATTAGATTTGTTCCTGATTCTATTCTCAAAAATGCAATTTGTTCTACTTCTACTTTATCAATTAGGTTATTTAATTTTTCTATGTCTATATTCCCTTTAAATAAACGTTCACTGTCTGCCTTTAGACCATCATCACTAACTAACTCTTCTACCTTTCCACCTGCCTTTTCAATCAAAGCTTTTGTGGTCGTAAAATGATAATTCATTGGTACTATCATTCCTTGTTTTATTAATACCCTACTTAATAAATGTTCACAAGCACGTCCTTGATGTGCAGGAATAAAATATTCCATTCCAAATACTTCTTTTATTTTTTCTTCTAATTTAAAAAACGAAGCACTTCCAGCATAAGCATCATCTGCAACCATCATTGCCGCAAGCTGTTTATCGCTCATTGCATTAACACCACTGTCTGTAAGCATATCCAAAAATACATCTTCATTTTTTAATAAATGTGCATTATTTCCCGCTTCTTTATTACTTTTAATTCTCTCTTTTAGTGGAATCAAATTAATTCTTTGTACAATTCGTACCTTATGCATTTCCAATGGAACTGGTTCTGTTTTAATAAATTTAATATTTGCCATTTTTAACCCTCGATTATTATTTTAAATTCAATAAAATACCTATAGAAGATTATCAATCATAGGTATTTTTTTCTAATTATACTATTTGCATTTTTTCTAATTTTATTCTTGTATACACATCTTTTATAAGTATTTACTAGTAACTTTTAATCGAGTCATTGCTCTGGCAAGTGCCGCTTCTGAATAATAGTATTCCTGTATACTTTGTTGCTGACGTAATCGCTCCTCAGCCCTTGCTTTGGCTTCTTGTGGCCTAACTATATCAATCTCTTCTGGTTTCTCTGCTGTCTCAACTAGTAGTATTACTCTATTATTAAATAATTGGTTTTAGAAAAAACTTTCTAAGAACTACATATAAAGCTAAAATATTTATAACTGTCCAAACCATATCCCATGAATTTAAACTCATCATATTCTATCGCCCCTATCTTAAAAAGAATACAATCATTAAGGCAATATCGAATCCATAAATAGCTGTTGCCTCTGGCTGTCTAGCAATGGCATCTACTGCTGGCGCCAGACATTTCAATAGTTCCAATATATTTATTGGTAATATAAATGGAACGGACTCAATAAAACCTTTTAATCAACCCTTTCCACCTTCAGGTTTCGAACACAGACAATGCATATTAATGTAGCTACTGCAATGATAATCCAACTCACCAATACAGACTCAGAAACTGGTATGCCTCCAAACACTGGAATTGTAAATATAACATTGATTGTTGTAATTTTTACTAATGAATAATTTTAAAATGTTTGTCTTTTGACTATTATTATAATTAAACAACCATAAAATCGATTTTTCAGTTTTTTATTTTTAAAAATGGAGAAAATAAGTGAACGTAGGGAAGTTTACAGATAGTTGAAGCTGGAGTGGTTATTGGTGGAACGGTTATTGTAGCAATTAGGAAGAATATTTAAGGTATTTAAAAAGTATCTGCTTTAGTTTTATTAGTCACAAACTAAAGCAGATACTACTATATATTATATAAATGGAAATCTTACACCAAAACCCGAAAATAGTAGGGCTGAGAGCAATCTACATCGCTGATTACAGCAACAACAATTATCTGGCCTTTTGCAGTGAACCTGAGTAACCACTGTGTTACTGAAAACCGTATAAGAGATTTCCTCTTTTAATTTGATTGTCACATTTAAAGATGCTTTACTTTCGATTAAATAGCAACCCATATAGGCATTCTCTATACTTTACTAACAGTGAATACAATTGTAACTTCTTCTTGAGGTTGAATAGTATCATTAAACGTGATTGTCATAAGGTTAGATTCATCCACAGTGGCTGTAATATCATGATTTGGTGTTGTCGCCGCATCATTATTATACACTATATGGCTATCTAACTGGTCAAATACTGTCGCATGGTAAAGAGGTAATTCATTTGTGTTGTTTTTGACTGTTAAGGTATAAGTCAAGTTGCCATCAGTCCAAATTTCTTTATCTACAGCCTTGTTAATAGTTGTAGTTCCTTCTATAACAGCAGTATGAGTATAATTAGAAGCTTGTGGTTCAGATTGAAACTTTTTCTCCTCATCATAATAAGCATCCACTCTAGCAAAGTTGCTAACTAAAAATTCTGCCATATTATTACTCCTCTCATTTGTTTTTCTCTACCATTAAGTGGTATATTATATTATATTCAAGAATTATATTTTTGACAAAATCAGACCTTACACTAAAAAAAGACCTTCAAATGAGGACTCTCTTCTCATTTGAAGATCTAAATTATATATCTTTTCACGACTTTATGTTTTCATCGTTAATATGATTATAAATAGGTTTACTACAATTCTTCTGTCTTATACACCGTATATCCCTCATAGTAATAACTATGGTCTATACCTTTCATATATATTTCTCTATCATCAATCTTATCTGTCAATGCCTGCTTCAAAATATATTTAATCTCAATATCTTTTATCGGACTCCTCTCCATAGCTAATAGATAGTCATCCTTATCAACCTTACTCCAATCAACAACTTGATTTAACACTTTTTTTAATATAAGGTCTAACCAGATTCTCGTACTACGTCCATTTCCCTCTCTAAAGGGATGTATAACATTCATCTCTACGTACTTTTCAATAATTTCATCATAAGTAGAATGTGGCATCTTCTCTATATTCTCTATGGACGTTTGCAAATACATAACTGGCGCAAATCTAAAATTACCCTTTGACATATTAACGTCTCTAATTTTTCCAGCAAATTCGTAGATGTCACCAAACATATAACTATGAATCTTTTCCAGTGCATCATATGTTCCAGCATTTAGTTCGTTTAAATATCCACTTCCAAATAATTCAACTGCTTTTTTCTTACTAATTCTTTCTTCGACTCTAGCTAATTCCACCGAATCTGTAATGCCTAGTCTGTTTTCAAGTGTCATATTTATACTCCCCTCTAGATTTGATTACTATAAAATATATTATAACATTTTTAATGTAAAAATAGTACAGATTTTATAAAGTAAAATAACTTTAGCATTATGCCTATATAAATCATATATTGCAATAATTTTATTGCATTAAAAATAAAGATCACATAACCAAATTATAATTTTTGTCTAATTATAATTTAAATATTTTATTTTTGTTTTTTTAACATTTCTTCTCTATGATTATCATAAATTGTATATATAAATTCTTCAAAATTTCTAAGTGCAACATATTCTTCTGACCTTATATCTTTATTTTGCTTAAAATTTTTATACAAATTTAACATATATTTATTCTCTATAGGCACACTAAAAAAATTAAAAACAGATCCTTCTGGTATTTTTTCCAAAGAACCATACGTCAATTTAAGCGAAGGCATATAAATTCCAAATATACACTCTAAAATCTCATCCCTTTCTAATTTTCCGCTAAACATTCTTATGCTATAATCACTTACATTTTTAAGTTCTGCACTACTTATCATATTATCCATAACATTAACCATTGCATCATCTGGTATATAATCAGCCGGTACAGAAAAAGATGTGTCCAATATTTCTGTACTTTGAGCATACGCAACTAAATCCGGTGGGAAAATTGTTATACTATTTAATATTTGAGTCAATATTAAATAAAATAACAATAACGAATCTGTTGCATTATTAAACATAGCATATATCGAATTTTCATTTGGTAATAGTACAACATTTTTTATTCCATTTTTATCAATTGGTAAAATAATTCCCTTATTTAATATGCATACACAACTTATTCGTTCATCAATTTCAACTTCATTTGATAACTCAACTAAATTTTTATAAACTGTCTCCAATGATGCATCTGAATCATAGGCAAACACTAGCCCTGCTGTTGGAAAAGCATATCCTGTAACTGTCTTTTTCTGTAACTTTCTTACACTCGCAATGTTTTTAATACTTTTCCTTAGTTCTTCTTTTGTCAATGTTGATTTAACTTCAATTACGCTATATACACTTTCAATTGGTATAACTTTGGTACTATCCATATCCACTAGATATGGGGTCATAAATTTATCATGAATAATTATATCTACTTGCCTACTCTGAGTATCTTTGTAATCTACAATTGTACCTTTCGAGAAACAAAACTTCTCTGGTATATACTTTCTTAAATATTCTCCAAGCAAATTTTCTCTTGCTGTTCCCTTTTCTCCATTATGCTGTATTCTACTTGTAATATTTTTAAAATCTATTTGCATTTTTTTTGATACGGATGCTAGTATATCTTTAATCATATTTCTCCTTTCATGACTATATCATTCACATGCCTTATAAACACTTCATATTATATAAATCTCATCTTTAAATAATTTATATATTTCTTCAATCAAATTTTGCTTTGTTATAAATATATGTTTTAAGTTTCTACTATTTTAGCCCTCTGCAAATATGAATTTGTTTAATTAAGATGTTCTAAAAATATCTGGATATTTTCTGCTAAAGATACTGCATTATTGAGTATCATGTCTGTCATAGTTTCCTTATTAGCAAAATCAATATTATCCTCGACACATACTTCTAAGACCGAATACTTTGGCATTGCTTCTATCTCCTTATTCCAGTCTGTGTCTTTTAAGATTTTCCAATAATCTTTCTGTATAGTCGCATTTTGTCCCATTAGCCACAATTCAAATCGCACTTTTTCATGATTTAATATAATCCCAAATCTTAGCTTATGATTTTTCAAATAATCATTGAAAAAGGGAAAATATGTGTAATCTAAGTATCCAAACGAAATATTTCCTGTTGAATATTGTTCTGGAAACTTTGCTTTCAATTCTGCCACATACTTTGTTAATGATATATATGCACGCTGTATATCGCCTTGCGCTAATTGATTTTTATAGACTTCAATGCATTTTGAAATGTCCTTATCCATAATACCTCCATTACTGTTTTATAGGTTGCTTAGGCTTTTATAAATTCTACTGTTTTTTCGATAATTTCTCTTGTATATTCATCATCGTTTATATAATCAAAGCCATGCACACCTTGTGGATGCACTAAAAGATTTGCTTGATATTTATATTCACTTGCCTTTTCTAAAAACCAATTATTACAATCAACAGGATATTTATCATCCAAGTTTCCCAATGCAATTAAAAAGCTCATGCCGGCGCAGCTTAAAAGATTTGTGTTCTTATTGATTTTCCCATAATACATAACCATTTTTTTGATTTCAGGGTATTTTAAAACTACATTTATAGCATGATTGACCGCTCTGCAAAGCGGAAATACACATAGCTGATCCATTGCAATGCCCAACTCTTTCACATGACTAAATAAATAATTCAACATTGCGTCTATATCTTCACTTTTACTAGAACGCCAGTTGAATGTTATCCCAATAATATTATTTAAAGCTACTAATTCACCCCATGACGTAAAACAAGGATATGATTTATAATTTTGTTTTATTGGCCCGCCACCATTAACAAACAAAATCACCTTATGTTGATAAGGTATAAAGGTTGACGGGTAATAAATATCAAATGTTTGTTCTGTTTTGTCATTACTGCAATACGTGATATCATGATTAATTGTTAGTTTTTCTTGACCATGATACTTATAAATAATTGGAGGTATTTTCACCTCTTTTTTTAATGCCTGTCCCATTGAATAATCTTTCATAGTTAGCCTCCTATAATATTTGAATTTGTCTCTCTTACATCACAACATTGATTTTCGTAATTCTTCCATGTCTCTTTCTATTAACGGGCTCATGCTGTCCTTGTATCTCGACAATTCGATCATATTTAACTTAGCTTCAATCTTATATGCTAAATGAGGTTTATAGAGTACAACAGCATGAAGTGCGGCTAAACACTGCCTTACCGCCGTTGGTTTCTCATCATCCAGCATACAGAGCAACGCATCCAGATTTCCCTCAATTCTATTTTCCATATCCCATTGCGCCTGTGAGCAAGCGAGGCGAAATCCTCTCGCTCTAACGTAAGAACTCTTACTATTTAGCAGTCCGACAAAATCATCGAAGTAACGATATAGTGCATTAGATTCGGCTGCTTGTATTTCAAGTTGCAACAATAGCTGATATGCTTCATTATTATTTTTATTTTGTAGACCTGTAATAATATCCATCTTCTCACCTCTTCAAATTCCGATTTGTCTTTCTATTGCATTTTCTCACTATTTTTTACTAATAACCCTCTATGAATATAGCCTTCTTTTAATTCTTCTTTTTCTGGTAATGGACGTGTATCAACCATTTTATACTTCGTATATAGCCTTTTTTGAACCTTAGAGAAAAGAATCGGTAACCCAATGCAGGAATAGAAACAAGCAGTATTTTGCACTTGAAAATGAACATGTGGTTCAGATGTATTCCCAGAGTTGCCACACTTGGCAATAACATCCCCTCGTCTTACCATCTGCCCTTTTCGTACTACCACACTCTTAGGCATAAGATGACAAATAGTACTATATTCTTTAGAAGAATGTTTAATAACAATTCGATTCCCTGCCATATCAGATATATCGGGATCGGGCTGTCCATCATCCATTATGCGAGAATCAGGAAAATTGCTCTTTATTGAAACAACTACACCATCCGCTGGTGCAAGTATG
>JAVBSN010000016.1:0-9776 GCA_031547045.1 Lachnospiraceae bacterium | reverse complement strand
AGATTTTTCAAGTGTATTTTGAAAATCGGCTTCTATATCATGTACTACTGGATTAGCATATACATATGCTGCACATTCAAAATGAAGATATAGACTTCTGTAATCCAGATTAATACTTCCTACAACTCCTCTAACATCATCACTTACAAAATTTTTACCATGTATAAATCCAGGTATATATTCCCATATTTCTACTCCTGCTATTATTAATTCTGCATAATAAGTTCTAGCTAAGTTATATGCATATGTCTTATCTGGAATATGTGGCATTATAATCTTAACCTCTATTCCACGCTTAGCTGCAAATTTAAGTGCTACAAGCATTTCATTATCTAATATTAAATATGGTGTAGTTATATGCACATAATGTTCTGCCCTATTTATTATATCCATATACACTAATTCGCCTACAGTTTCATCATCAAGAGGACTATCTCCATATGGCATAATGTATCCTAAATCCTCATTAGGCTTATCTATCTGTATATTGTTTTTTATATATTTCTCATTTGATTCAATGTGTTTTTCTTCAATATTCCACATATGAAGAAACATTAAAGTAAAACTTTTTACAGCCTCTCCTTTAATCATTATGGCTGTATCCTTCCAATGTCCAAATCTTTCATATTCATTTATATATTCATCAGCAAGATTAATTCCACCAGTAAATGCTGTATGTCCATCTATTACAACAATTTTTCTATGGTCTCTATTATTTTGAGACGAAGATAAGATTGGACGTATAGGTGAGAACATCTTTGCTTTTATTCCATATTTATGAAGTACTTTAGGATAATTATATGGTAGTAATGCTATTGCACAAGTTCCATCATACATAACCCTAACTTCAACGCCTTCTTCTACCTTACGCTTAAGAATATCCAACACTGCATTCCACATTATTCCTTCTTCAAGTATAAAATATTCCATAAATATAAATTCCTTAGCTTGCTCTAATTGAATCTTAAGTTCAGCAAATTTTTCTTCACCACTAGGAAAATATCTAGCATCGCAACCTGCATAAACAGGAAATTTACCATAATTATTCATATATGTTGCTAATCTTGCTTCTCCATGATCACAATTTGCTAGGTTATTATACACTTCCTCATCTTGTTTCAATAACTCTGCTTGCTTACCAATTAATTCTTTTAATCTTTTAGATATAGCCCATGTTCCTATTTCTAATTTAAAATATATATAAAACAAGGATCCAATAACAGGAAAGACTATTATTGGCATTATCCACGATAATTTAAAACTTGGATTAATATCTTGATTAATTATATATATGGTTACTATAGTACCTATCACTGTAAAACCACTATACAAATAACCTATGTATACACTAAATATTTGAAAGGTGGCAAAAAGAATAGCAAATTGCAGAAGAACCAATGCCACAACTATAGTCGTTCTTCCAAATATAACCCTTAGCAAACTCCTTGCTTTCTTTTTTACCACCTTTTTCATAATATTCACCCCTACAATTCATTATTTATTCTACTTACTATTTGTGTTACTATATCAACTCTCTTAAATGGTGTTATTATATAGAAACCATCTACATAATCTTTTATTTTACTAGCAACTTGACTAGATATTTCAACTGCAAGCATACTTGCTTCTTCTCTATCTATACCCTCATACATTTTTATAATATCTTCTGATACATTAATGCCTGATATTTCATTATTCATAAAACAAGCATTTTTATAACTTACAACTGGGATTATTCCTCCCATAACCTTAACATCTACTTCTTTTTTTATTCTTTTTAAGTTTTCAAATGCTTCTTTAGTTAAAACTGGTTGTGTAAATAGTACCTTAACTCCATTTTCAACTTTTTTCCTGGCTCTATCAAGTTGACTATCAAAATTAACAGCATTAATATTTATTGCTCCATATATACCAAATGGTTTATGAAATACTGTTTCATTTAATTCATTTATATGTTTTGCAAGCATTGACGAATTAAAACTAAACATTGTTTTAATCTCATCTCTAAGTGGTGTAGGCACTGGATCTCCTGTTACTACCAATACATTATCTACACCTTCTATATTAAGTCCTAGAAGAAGTGCCTTTGTTGCATTAATATTTCTATCCCTACAAGTCATATGAGGTATAGGAGTTATATCTAGATCTCTTTTTAGTTTACAAGCCAATAAACTACTATCAACCCTAGCCCTAGCTAATGGACAATCTGCTATGGTAATAGCATCCACTCCATTGTTTTTTAAAATACTTGCTCCCTCCATAAAGAAATCTATATCTGTGTTAATTGGCGGGTCAAGTTCAACAGCAATTACTTTTTTACCACTATTCATCTTATTTAAAAATTCACAAACTCTAACATTTTCTACAGCTTCTTCATTATCTGCAGGAATATATTCTATCTTCTTACTAGGTCGATAACCTTTGATATAATTTGATACCTTTGATATATATTCTGGATTAGTTCCACAACAACCACCAACTATTCTAACACCATCTTTAACTATGTTGTATATATTCTCTGCAAAAAAATCAGAACTATTTCCAAACACCACTCTATTATCCTTAAATGTAGGATATCCAGCATTAGGTGTAATTGCAAAAGTCTTTCCATTTGTATCAAATTGTTTTATATAATTAGATAAATGATGGGCTCCAGAAATACAATTAAATCCAATGGCATCTATATTATTATTCCCATATAATCTCTTAATTATATTTTTTCCATATAACCCTAGTGCAGTAAATCCATCTGGTGCCACTGCAAATTGAGTAATTACATATGATTCAGAGTCTATACTTTTAATATATTCACATATCTCATTTATGTAATCATCACTACCTAATGTTTCAAATATAAAGCAATTAATACCTTTTTCTAGAAAAGTATCCACTATATATTTATATTCTTCCATAGGTGAATCATCTTTAAAAGATATTGGCCCAATATCTCCGAAAATAAATACTTCTCTATCACCTACCGCCTCTATAGCTATATCAACAGCTTTTTCAATAACATTAATTACTTCTTCTTTTGTTATTCCAAGTTCAATTGTATTTGCTGCAAAGGTATTTGTTTTAATAGCCTTACAACCTGCCTCAATATATTCTTTATGTATATCGCATATAGCTTGTGGATTGTTTACATTAGATATTTCACATCTACCTCTATATTTTTCAAGATATAGACTTCCCATTGCTCCATCAAATACTAATATATTGTTCTGTATATATTCTCTAACCCTATTACCTAATCTATAATTCATGAATAAACTCCTTAAATGTAAAGTTTGTCACATATTATACCACATTCACTGCTTTTTTTACATACAATTATCATTGTATAGCAATAAAATTTCTATTAATTAAAAGAAAACATTTACAATATAAAATGGCGAACATCTCTGTCCGCCATCTTGTATAATAAATCTATTATTTTCTCTTAAGAAATTCTGGAATCTTAATACTTCCATCATCACCACTATTTTGTGGAACTGTAGTTCTTGTTGGCATAGTTGGTGTTGGTTGAGCACTTGTAACCATTGGCTCTCTTGTAGCTGCTGTATTAACACTTGCACCACCTGAAAGGAACGTTGGTCTAGACATACTCTTGGTCTGTACTGAACTTTGAATAGGTTGTCCACCATAAGTAGGTGTAGGTTGTGCTGTTTGTCTTGGAGCTCCTGTTGTAGCAAAACCATATCCACTATTAACTGTTGTTCCTCTATTAAATGAACCCTCAATTCCTGTAGCTATAATAGTAATACTAACTTCTTCTCCCATAGCATCGTTATCAACTGTACCAAATATAATATTAACTGCTTCACCTGCAGCTTCTGTAAGGAAGTTAACTGCTTCATAAGCTTCAATCATACCAATATTACCAGAGAAGTTAACAATAATGTCTGTTGCTCCAGATACTGTAGTCTCTAATAATGGACTATCCATAGCTGCTTTAATTGCATCAACAGCCTTGTTCTCTCCACTAGCTCTACCAATACCAATATGTGCAATACCTTTATCACGCATAACTGTTTGGATGTCAGCAAAGTCAAGGTTAATAACACCTGGACTATTAATAAGATCTGTTACACCTTGTACACCTTGTTGTAATACTTCGTCTGCTTTCTTAAGTGCATCTGGTATTGATGTTCTCTTATCACAAATCTGAAGTAATTTGTCATTAGGTACAACAATTAATGTATCTACATGTTCTTTTAATTTATCAATTCCAGCTATAGCATTATTCATACGTGGCTTACCTTCAAAAGCAAAAGGTTTAGTTACCACACCTACTGTAAGTATACCTAGATTACGAGCAATCTCTGCTACAACAGGAGCAGCACCTGTACCAGTTCCGCCACCCATACCACATGTAACAAATACCATGTCAGCATCTTTAACTAAATCTACTATCTCTTCTCTATTCTCTTCAACTGCACCTGCACCAATTTCAGGTTTTGCACCTGCACCAAGACCCTTTGTAAGCTTCTCACCTATTTGAATCTTAGTATTAGCTTTACTAAGTGCTAAAGCTTGCTTGTCTGTATTAACTGAAACAAGCTCAACTCCACCGATGTTCTCATCTATCATTCTATTAACTGCATTGTTACCTGCACCACCAACTCCAATTACTAGAATTCTTGCTGGCGCTTTGTCTTCACTAGATTTTATTTCAAGCAAGGTTGTATCCTCCTTCACAATTCATCATATAGTTATATAATATAATTTTTTTTCAAAATAATCAACTATTATTTTATTCGTCTGCTTTAAAGATCATTAATTTTTTACTATCTGTAAAGTCTTTCATATTAAGAGTGCCCTTTTTCCCTTCTAGTTTCTCTAGAATATTTCCTAAATCTACTAGTTGTGCATCTATATTTTCTCCTTTCCCCAATAGTATTTTAATATTACTATAATTTAATATTATCTCATAATCACTTGTAAACCTAATAGAATCTATATTTAATTCATATTTATCAAGTAATTGAGTTATATTAAGTATCAGTTTAAATCTATTTGCATCATCTATAGGAAGCTTAGAATGAAGTGTCATAGTATCAAAAGTCATTCCCCTTATACAGGGTATATCACTCATCTTTTTATTTGATGTCTCCAATACTATTCCTTCTTTATCAAAATACACATATTCATCCATATATTCAATGCATCCAGCCATAGCCTTTTCATAAATAGTAATTGTTATTTTATGATTGGAAACATATTCTATATCTAGCTTGTCCACAAATGGAACATTTTCTATAGGTTTAAATTTATTTTTCAAATGTAGTAACAAAGAATTATCTATATATCCATCAGCAGTTACTATCTCTACTATCTCTTCCTTAGTGTAATGAACATTTCCTGTTACTTCTATATCTTCAATGCTAAATCCTGTAGCAATTACTATACCTGTTATTATAAAAATAAGAACAAATACGCCTGTTACATAATTAACCATCCTTTTTCTAATTCTTATCTCTTCTAACTCTTCTTCTGTATATGAACGTTTTTTTCTTTTCTCTTTCTTATTAGGTTTTTCATTATCATATGTTTTTTTCTTTTGTATTGTTCTTGTATTATTTTCATTAGTACTTTTTCTAGGAACTTTAATCTGATTTATAGTACCTTCTTCTTGTTTGTTTCTTTCCTTCTCTTCTTTTGCCTTAAGTTCCTTAAAATCACTAAGTTTCATATGTATTTCTTTGGGTTTATTGCTGTTTTCAGCAAGTGATTTGTTTTGTGGTAATTCAATTTTTGTAGCATTTATTTTATTTTTAATATTTCTATTGTTTCTCAATTAAATCACCTAACCCTCAATGTAATCTATACTTACTCCTACCTTTTGCAAATCACCAACAACATCTTCATATCCTCTAAGAATATATTCAATATTATCTATTGTTGTCTGTCCTTTTCCTATAATCCCTGCAATTATTAATGCAGCACCACCCCTTAAATCTGGTGCATATACATGTGCACCTAGTAGCTTTGTAGGCTTTATAGTAGCAGTATAATTATTTACTTCTATATCAGCTCCCATTTTTTCTAATTCAGAAGCTATAACATATCTATTCTCAAATACTCCTTCTGTAATTGTACTTATACCATTTCCTTTAGTATAAGCAACCAATAAGAAAGATTGTATATCTGTAGGTATCATTGGATAAGGTCCTGTAGTAATCATTTGCTGATTAACCTTACCATTTCCTTTTATAAATATACTTCCATCACCTACAATTACTTCTGCACCTAAATTTCTTACTACTTTAATAATATTTTCTAAGTATACTGTTTTATATACATTAGTTAATTCTATATTACTTTCAACTAATGATGCAGCAATCATATAGGTACCTACAACTATTCTATCACATACATTTATATAATTTGTACTGTTAAGTTTTTCTACTCCGTATATTGTAATAACATCTGTACCAGCTCCATATATTTCAGCACCCATTTTAACAAGATGATTTGCTAGTTCTATGATTTCTGGTTCCTTAGCTGCATTCTTAATAACCGTCTTTCCCTTTGCTAAAGAAGCTGCCATAAGTATATTTTCTGTAGCACCTACACTAGCAAATTTAAGATTTAATTCTGCCCCTTGTAATAAATAAGTAGAACATGTAATTAATTCTTTAGACATTGTAGTTCCTACATTCATTCTTCCAAAAGCTTCTAAATGAATATCAATAGGTCTTTCCCCTATTTTACATCCACCTGGGTATCCCAGATAGGCTTCATTAAACTTTCCTAGTAATGGACCTAATAACATTACTGATGAACGTAACTTATTAGTCATATCTGATGGTATATTATTGCTATTACAATTAGTAGAATCAATTTTTAATGTATTATCACTAAACTCTATTTGACAGCCTAACCCCTCAAGTATCTCTACCATACTATGAACATCAACTATGTCAGGGCAATTATATATAATAGTAACTCCTTCACAGAGAATAGAAGAAGCTATTATTGGCAACACAGTGTTCTTAGAACCTTGTATAGGAATCTTTCCTGATAGGCTATCTCTTCCTTCTACACTAATTAGTGTCAAGGAAATCACTCCTTAACTATCCCATATATACTAATATATTCTAAGATTATGTATTTGTTACTCTTTATCTATTTTAATCTGCCTTGCAACTGATAATACAAGACCTATTTCTACCAAAAGAATAACTAGGGACGTACCTCCATAACTTATAAATGGTAGTGGTACACCTGTTGGTGGTATTGAATTAGTAACAACCGCTATGTTTACTAAAACCTGAACTGCTATATGAGCTATTACCCCCACTACTATTAATGCTCCAAATAAATCTGTTGCATTATTTGCAATAAGCATAAATCTCCATATTAACATCATAAATAATGCGATTATACAAACTGCACCAAATAATCCTAATTCTTCACAAATTACCGAAAATATCATATCGTTGTGTGACTCAGGAATAAATCCCATTTTCTGAATACTTTGACCTAAACCTTTTCCCCATATTCCACCTGAACCAATAGCATATAAGGACTGTAATGTTTGATACCCTTTAGGATGTGTCTCCACATTAAGCCATACATCAAATCGTTCCATTCTATATCCAGCAGTAAAGAAGAATATTAAAACACCTACAACTCCTACTGCTCCTATGGCTATAAAGTTTTTAATACCTGGACTAGCAACAAATATTATTGCAAAAACAATTGCACAACATATAATAGCTGTACTTAGATTTTCTTTTGCAATTAATCCAATAAGTATTACAGGGCCTATACATACCTTTGCCATTTCCTTTAATTTTTTCAACTTACCAACTTTAATTGTTGCAATATGTGCCGTAAATATTACGATTACTATTTTAGCCATCTCAGAAGGTTGAAATCTAAAAACACCTACTCCTATCCATCTTGTTGCACCCTTAGTCTCATCACCAATAAAAAGAACCAACACTAACAATACTGCCATTACTATAAGCATTATTAATGTAAGATTCTTGTATATATGATAATCCACCTTAGATACAATATACATTACAACTAATCCTAATACTGCAAAAATTGCTTGTCGCTTAAAATAATAAGCTGGATCATTAAATGTTACTGAACCCTTATAAGAACTGGTACTATATATCATAACAAGACCGATACATAACAAAAAGAATACTATAAATAGCAATGAATAATCAAAATATTTACCATCATTCCATAATTTTATTCTATTTTTTTTCTGGCGATTTGGTTGTGGTGCTCCCATACTAAATTACCCCTTTAGCTTATTTACATACTCTCTAAACATATCTCCACGTTGCTCGTAATTATCAAACATACCCCAACTTGCACATGCTGGTGATAATAAAACAGCATCTCCTGGTGCTGCTATCTCATAACATGTATCTATAGCTTCATCTAATGTATCTGCAAAAGTATAATTTTTAAATCCATACTTATCACATGTATTTGCAATATCCTTTGCTGTTTCTCCTATTAATACAATAGCTCTAACTTTTTTATTAAATGTCTTCACCCAATCATCAAAAGAAACACCTTTATCATATCCTCCACCAATCAATATGGTAGGTCTAATCATTGCCTCTACTGCTTTAATTGCAGCATCAGGATTAGTTCCTTTAGAATCATTATAATATGTAACACCATTTACAGTTCCAACATACTCAATACGATGTTCTACACCTGCAAAGTCCATACATACTTCCTTAATAATATCTACTCCAACGCCCATATAATAAGCAATTCCGACTGCCGCCATTACATTTTCAACATTGTGTACACCTAAAAGTCTTAAATCTTCTGGTTTGAAAAATATATATTCATTATCCTTATCTTTTAACGTAACTACACCATTATCTAAATAAATACCCTCATCTAAATTAGTAAGTCTACTAAAATATATTACTTTAGCATTAATTTTAGACGCCATTTCTCTAGTGATAGGCTCATCATAATTAAGAATTACTACTTCATCACTTGTTTGATTCATAGCAATCTTCATCTTGGTATCCGCATATATTTCCATATTATGGTGTCTATCCAGATGATCTGGTGTTACATTTAATATGGCACTTACCATAGGTTTAAATGTATCTATTGTTTCCAACTGAAAACTACTTATTTCAGCTACGACCGCTGAATCTTTGTCAATCTTATCTGCAACCATTGTATAAGGTATGCCTATATTTCCTACTACATATGTACTATCATTAAACTTTTTAAGTATATCTCCTACTAATGATGTTGTAGTTGTCTTACCATTAGTTCCTGTAATTGCTGCAATATTTCTAGATTCTGATAATCTATATGCAAGTTCAATCTCACTATATATTGGTATATTATGAGTTCTTATAACATGAGTAAAAGGTGCCTCAAATGATATACCTGGACTTAATACCATATATTCAACATTTTCTAATATATCCTCAGGTAATTTCTTAAGATATATAAAAACCTTGTCTTCTTCATTAAAATTATTTAAAACATCTTGTTCATTAACCTTATCTTTAGGATCTTCGTCAAAAAATATAACCTCTGCACCTTTAGATAATAAAAGTTTAGCTGCATATATACCACTTTTACCTGTTCCAGCAACTAAAATGCTCTTTGAAAAATTCATGTAGGTATCCTCCAATATTCTATCTGTTATATTCCTAATAGTGCAATTAAGCAAAGCACTGTTGTAACAATAGAGAATATTGCTACTACCTTTGTTTCTGGCCATCCCGATAATTCAAAATGGTGATGAATAGGTGCCATCTTAAATA
>JAVBSN010000047.1:0-14525 GCA_031547045.1 Lachnospiraceae bacterium | reverse complement strand
GCTGCTTCGTTCCCGACCTGACATGGTTCACAGACATCTGTTGCGCAAGACCCAAGCTTCAACACCACTTGCTAGAGGCAGCTCTACAAAATTATAATCCTCGGCAAATTATCACCCCTGCTAAAGCGGATTGCAGGTTCAGGGCTCCGCTAATTCCCCGGCTGCACGGAAAGGTTATAAACTATATTAAATGCCTATTTAGTATAACTTAATACATAGTCAAAGTCAACTTGCAAGTATTTACTTTTATCACTATTTTTTTCTTAAATTCTTGAAAAATTCTGTTAATAAACTACTACACTCTTGTTCAAGTACGCCCCTTTGAATATCCACTTGATGATTAAATTCTTTCATGTCTAATAGATTGATTATGGAGCCTGCACATCCTGCTTTAGGATTCATTGCTCCAATTACTACTTTAGGAATTCTTGCTTGAACAATTGCACCAGAACACATTTGACATGGCTCTAATGTAATGTACATTGTGCATTCTTCTAATCGCCAATCCCCCAGTACTTTTGATGCCTTTGCAATAGCATCTAATTCTGCATGTGCCAAAGTGGTCTTTCTAAGATTTCTTCTATTATGCCCTCTTGCAATTATTTTATCCTTATATACTATTACACAACCTATTGGAACATCACCCTTTTTCCCAGCTATCTTTGCTTGTGCAATTGCTTTTCTCATGTACATCTCATCTCTTGTCATTGAATATCACTTCCTTATATGCTATGCTAAAAAATAATATTATTTAACTTTAATACATATTATATAAGATATTATTCAAATAATCCATAGTAGGAGACTCTTATGCAATTTCAAGTTGAAACAAATAACTTAATCCTTAAAGTAGAAAATATTGATAAAGCACATGACGTACTAGATTTTTATAACAATAACAGTGATTTATTCGACCGTTATGAACCTACTAGACCTAATAACTTTTATACTGAAGCATTTCATAAGGCTTCCCTTAGAGCTGAATATAACGATATTTTAAATAAAAGATTTCTTCGTTATTATATTTATTTAAAATCTAATCCCAATAAAATTATAGGAGCTATTAACTTTTCAAATATTAAGTACGAACCTTTTATGAGTGCATCTATTGGATATAAATTAGATAAAGAATACCATAAAAAAGGTTATGCCTATGAAGCTTGTGTTGCTTCAATAGGCATGATATTTAATGAATATGGACTTCGTCGCATTGAGGCTAAGGTTCTTCCCACAAATATTCCTTCTATTAAGTTGTTAAAACGCCTCCATTTTGTTTACGAAGGCGTTGAATATAGTTCTGTATCAATACGAGGAATTTGTGAGGATTTATACAGATTTAGCCTAATAAATACTAGATAATTTTCTATACAATATTAGTTATCCAATATCCAAAGGCACCTGTTTTTACCACGATCTTCTTCACAGGCACAAACTGATTAAATCCAAATAGATTAGCCAAATATTTTTCTTTACTTGAAAACACTCCTGGAATACCTAATACTGTAGCATGCTTTCCATCTCCAAATGTAACCTTACCTAGCATTAAATATTTATATGTATAATACCCATGAACTAGAAAACTATTAGTTCCTAATTTCCAATTTTCCATAGATAATAAACCTATATCATTAAGCCTAATTCTTACGCAATTAAATAACTCATTATTATCAAATGCTGGTAACTTAGGATATGTTTCTAATATATTTTTTAATGCTACTTCAGGTTCTACATATTTTAATATTACTTTGTCTTCATCTATTTTTTCTTCTCTATATATATTGTTTTGATTATTAATATTTCCTTCTATATCAAACTTTGATTGAAGCTTATTTATATTTTCAGTAATGTTACTCTCTAATTTAAGCTTATTTATGTTTTCCTCCATACTCTTTTCTAGTTGTTGATTATTTATATTTTCAGTAATGCTACTTTCTTGCTCATTTTTTTCTTCTTTATTTTCAGTAACTTTTAGCAAATCCTCTTTAGGTTCAGCCTCTACTAATATTTTCTCATTTTTATATTGATCAATATCTTCTTCGATACTCATTAAATTATTAAAATCTACTGGTCTGTCTGTCCATTGACTTAAATATATAACTTCGCCATTTCTATATAAAAATACGCCTTCAATATCAGATACTGATCTCTTACTTCCAAATACATTTTGTGGATCAGTAGTTAGCTTTAATTCCTCCATGCCGTTTTTGGTATATAGATTCTCAACAAATATTCCCTCATCATTATTGGAATACATGCATAGCTTATATTTAGAGTCTGTAGGCATCTTATAATCTCTTATACCCACAAATACTCTACACTGCTTGTCCCTTAATTCAACTCTAACATACCCTACATTATCAGTCTTTTCTTCATTCTCATATCTATATAAATACGATACTATTCTTTTATAATTGGTCAAAATGCCCACTCCCTTCTTTACATAAATTATATGAAGGGAATGGGCATTATATGAACAATGTTTCATTTCTAAATACTTTGATTATATGTCATTAATCATCATGGTACTATATAATCCTAGTTTTAACATTAGTTTCTTCCTAATATATCGCTTAAAGCGGCAAATTGCTCTAGTGTTAGAGCCTCTCCTCTTATAGATGAACTTAAACCTATTTCGGTTAGGGCGTTTACCACTTGCTCTTTTGTAAATTGTAGATTTCCTGCATTTGCAATTCCATTTTGCAATGTTTTTCTTCTTTGATTAAATGAAGCTCTTATTATATTAAACATAAGTTTTTCATTATTAACTGTTACTGGTGGTTCATTCCACGTTGTAAGCCTAATTACAGAAGAACTTACATTAGGTCTTGGAATAAAGCAATTCGGTGGAACATTGGCAACTATGTAAGGTTCTGCATAGTATTGAACTGCCAAAGACAAAGCACCATAATCCTTAGTACCTGGCCCTACTTGCATTCTATCTGCTACTTCTTTTTGTACCATGACTGTTATATTTTCCACTGGCACATGATTTTCAAATAGTCCCATTATAATAGGCGTTGTTATATAATATGGTAGATTAGCAACTATTTTAACTGGCTTTCCATTATTCTTCTCTTCAATTAATTTATTAACATCTAACTTTAAAATGTCTTCATTTATTACTGTTATGTTATCATAATCTGATAAGGTCTGTTCTAGTATTGGGATAAGGTGTTTGTCTATCTCAACTGCAACAACCTCTCTTGCTGCTTCTGCAAGCCATTGTGTCATTGTTCCAAAACCAGGACCTACCTCTATTACCATATCATCCTTGGTGATTCCTGCTGCCAAAATTATCTTAGTTAGCACATGCTCATCTATTAAAAAATTTTGTCCAAATTTTTTCTGAAATGCAAAATCATATTTTTTAATTGTATCAATCGTTGTTTGTGGATTACTTAGTTTTTCCATTGGCTACCTCATTTTTATAAATTATATAATCGTTTTGCATTTTCATTAGTAATTCTTATAACTTCTTCTTCACTAATATCTTTTATATCTCCAATTGCCTTAGCAACATATTTTAAATACCCTGATACATTTCTCTTACCTCTATATGGATCTGGGGCTAGATAAGGACAATCTGTTTCTAGTACAATATTTTCTATAGGAAGATAGTCTACTACCTCTTTTAAAGTCTTGGCATTTTTAAATGTAACAACTCCACCTATTCCAAAGAAATAATTAAGTTTGAGAAATTCTCTTGCCATTTCCTTGCTGTATGAATAACAGTGAACCACTCCACCTACTTCTTCTGCATGAGTAGCAATCATCATATCTAATGTATCCTTTGCTGCATCTCTTGAATGGACACATATAGGGAGTTTAACCTCTCTTGCTAATTCAATTTGCTTTTCAAAAAATACTTTCTGTATATCTCTTGGTGGCTCGTCATAGTAATAATCTAATCCAATTTCACCTATTGCAATTATCTTATCTTCCTTTGATAACTCTCTTAAAATATCTATGTCTTTGTCAGTTAAATCTCCAACCTCATTAGGATGAACACCAACTGCACCATACATAAAATCATATTTCTTAACAAATTCAATGTTGGCTCTAGAGTTCTCTATATCAACACCCATATTTACAATGCCAACTACGCCCTCATTATAGGCTGTTAATATTACTTCTTCTCTGTCATTATCAAATGAATCATCATCATAATGTGCATGTGTATCAAATATCATTATCTATTCCTCTACAAAACTATAATCTTATCTTTGTGCCTTGTCCATCTCTCTTTGTTGGTTTTACTCTAGTAAATTGTACTGGTGTTTCATCATACATAAACTCTGACTTAGTATCTCCAACTGCACATAAGATTACATTATCATCTTCTTTTAATTTAATTCCTCTAACTCCAACTGCTGTTTTCTTAAGCTCGCTAACTTCATTTGCTTTAAATCTAATGTAAAATCCATTCTTAGTACCAAGTATAACTTCATTATTTTCTTCAACAACAGAAATGTTAATAATCTTAGTATCCTCTGGTAATTTAGTTGAATCTATAGTCTTCTTAGTTGCATCAAATTCAGCACCATTTACTCTCTTAACCATTCCCTTACTACTTGCAAATAGGAATTGTCTATCTTTAATATTTTCAAATGAATCTACATATATTAATTCTTCTTCTGAAGTACAATTACTTATATTTTCAACTGGTATACCCTTATCTTTGTACTTACTAACTGGTATATCAAGTACCTTTATCTTATGTAACTTACCGCTGTCTGTAAATATACATAATCTATCTAGATTATTAATCTGCAATACTGTTCTAAAATCATTTTCAATATTAGCTATATTACGTTGATATGTTTGCTCATCAAATGCTTTTACATAACGGAATCTATCTATTACGACATAATAATCTTGCTCTTTTATCTCTTCTTTTTTAATAACAATATCTGCCGAATCTTCAATTACAGTCTTTCTAGGAGTATCATATTTCTTCTTAATATCCTTTAATTCCGATTGAATCTTATTCTTCATCTTTGTTGGACTATTTAATAAGCCTTCATAAGTCTTAATATTCTTAAGAGTCTCATCATACTCTTTCTTTAAAATATCTAATTCAAGACCTATTAACTTCTGTAATCTCATTTCAAGAATTGCTGTTGCTTGACGCTCAGTAAATCTTAATTCTTTTGCTTCCTTTTCTGAAGAAACATGCTTAAATGTAATAGGATCTGTTATACCTTCAATAAGACAAGCTTTTGCATCTTTAAGATTCTTAGAACCACGAAGAATCTCAATAATAAGGTCGATAACATCATATGCCTTCATTAAACCTTCTTTAACTTCTTTCTTGTCTAATTCCTTCTCAAGCAAGTATTCATATTTCTTAGTGTTAATATCTATTTGGAATATAACAAAATTCTTAATAGCATCCTTAAGTGATAACAATACTGGTTTCTTATCAAGAACTGCTAACATATTTACACCAAATGTATCCTCTAATCTACACTTCTTATATAGAAGGTTTACATTTCGCTCAACATCAGCACCTTTGCGAAGTTCCACAACTATTCTAATACCGTCTTTATCAGAGTTGTTTCTAATATCTACAATATCACCTGTAACTTTATTTCTAACCATATCTGCAATATCACTCATAAACTTGTCTATTGCACCTATCATTGTATATGGAATTTCTGTAACAACTATATTGGTTTTTCCATTCTTGCCTTCTTCTATTTCTACTTTTCCACGAACACGAACTTTTCCCTGCCCTGTAGCATATATTTCTGGCAAATCAGAAGCATTTGCAATAATTCCACCTGTAGCAAAATCAGGACCTTTAACATACTCCATTAATCCTTCAGTTGTTATTTTAGGATTGGAAATATAAGCTACTGTTGCATCTAACACTTCACCAAGATTGTGAGTTGGTATTTTACAAGCCATACCTACTGCAATACCTTCTGCCCCTGTTATTAATAAGTTAGGTACTCTAACTGGTAAAACTTCTGGTTCTTTCTCTGATTCATCAAAGTTAGGAACAAAATCTATTACATGCTTGTCCAGATCACTTAAATATACTTCTTCTGATAATCCAGATAATTTTGCCTCTGTGTAACGCATAGCCGCTGCTCCATCACCTTCAATTGAGCCAAAATTACCATGACTACTTACTAGGGGATGATTAAGCGACCATTCCTTTGATAAGTTAACCATTGCTTCGTATATTGAGCTATCACCGTGAGGGTGATACTTACCCATTGTGTCACCTACAATACGAGCTGATTTCTTAAATGGGCCATCATTTCTAAGACCTAATTCTCTCATGGCATATAAAATACGTCTTTGAACAGGCTTTAGTCCATCTCTTGCATCTGGTATTGCTCTAGCTACAATAACACTCATAGCATAATCTATATATGAAGTAGACATCTCGTCGGAAAATTCAACGGTTGTTATCTTCTCTTCAAAAGTTTCCTCTTGCTTTTTCTTTGCCATATCTTCTGCTCCTTATACTAATTATAGATCTAGATTTGCATACATAGCATTTTCATTAATAAATGCTTTTCTCGGTGGAACATCACTTCCCATAAGAACCTCTGTCATTCTATTTGCATTTACACTATCTTCAATTTCAATACGCTTTAGGGTTCTTGTTTTGGGATTAAGAGTTGTATCCCATAATTGACTAGCATCCATTTCTCCAAGACCTTTGTATCGTTGAACATTTAGGTTGCCTGAGTGTGTCTCTTTATATTCTTCTAAGGCTCTGTCATCATATAAATACACATCTTTTTTCTTCTTACCAACACCTTCTTCAACCTTATATAGTGGTGGCATGGCTCTATATACCTTTCCTTCATATATAAGTTCTGGCATAAATCTATAGAAAAATGTTAATAGCAAAGTAGATATGTGAGCACCATCTACGTCCGCATCTGTCATAATAACTATCTTGTCATAATTAAGTTTGCTTATATCAAAATCATTTCCATAACCTTGTAAAAATCCACATCCAAAAGCATTTATCATGGATTTAATTTCTGCATTAGCAAGAACTTTTTCAATAGACTGTTTTTCTACATTAAGTATCTTACCTCGAATAGGAAGTATTGCTTGAGTTCTTCTATCTCTCGCTGTCTTAGCAGAACCACCTGCTGAATCTCCCTCTACAATAAATATTTCGCATTCCTCTGATTTACTAGATTCTTGTTTTGCAAGTTTTCCATTACCTTCAAAAGCAAACTTTTTATCACCTAGATTAGTTCTAACCTTTTCCTCAGCTCTTCTAATCTTTGCTGCTTTTTCTGCACAACTAATAACAGTCTTAAGTGTCTCTAGATTTCTATCAAAATATAACTGACACTCATTACTTACTGCCGCTGTCATAGCTGTTGCTACATCTACATTATCAAGTTTAGTCTTTGTCTGTCCTTCAAATCTTGGATCTGGATGCTTAACAGATATAACTGCTGTAATACCATTCCTAGTATCATTTCCTGTAAAGTTAGTATCTTTCTCTTTAAGAATTCCAAGCTCCCTAGCATATTGATTAATAATCTTTGTGAAACCATTCTTAAATCCTGAAATATGTGTTCCACCTTCAATAGTATTAATATTATTACAAAATCCTAATATATTTTCACCAAATTCCGTTGTAAACTGAAATGCAACTTCCATAATAATTCCGTCTTTTTCAGCATTAAAATATATTGTGTCATGAACTGGCTCTTTATCTTTATTAAGCTCAGCTATAAAACCTTTAATACCCTCTGGTTCATTAAAGGTAACTGGCTCTTTGTCGTCTCTTTCATTATCAAATATAATTGTTAATTCTGGATTAAGATAAGCGGTCTCATGAAGTCTTTGCTTAATAGATGATGCTTTGAATTTAACTGTATCAAAAATAGTCTTGTCAGGAATAAAGCTAATCTCCGTTCCTGTTTTTCTTGTTTTACCGATTATAGGAAGCTTACCATCTTCCAATTTCATTACTGGTTTACCCTTCTCATAACTGTCAATGCTGATTACTCCATCTTTCATCACCTTAACATCCATATGAGCAGATAAAGCATTTACTACTGAAGAACCAACACCATGAAGACCTCCTGATGTTTTATACGCACTATCATCAAACTTACCACCAGCATGTAATGTGGTAAATATAACTCGTTCTGCAGGTATTCCCTTCTTATGAAGGTCAACAGGTATACCTCTTCCGTTATCTCTAATAACTGCTGAACCATCTTTCTTAATAGCAACATATATTTCATTACAATGTCCTGCCAAATGCTCATCAACACTGTTATCAACTATTTCATATATTAAATGATTAAGACCTTTTACAGAAGTAGAACCAATATACATTCCCGGTCTTTTTCTAACCGGTTCTAAACCTTCTAAAACTGTGATATTCTTAGCATTATAACTCATCTAATTATCTCCTTTGTCTTGCCTACGACTCCAACTATCCCATCTATAACAGTACTTCTAATTTTCCTAAAATTCTATATATTCAACATAATCCTAATTCTTCTTAAATTCCATTAATTCCAATCCTTCATTATTTTCTAATACTGTTCTAATAGTCCACTCATTAGTAAATAATAATAGAGGATTTTCTTTCATATCCTTAACCTTCTTAACATCATTTACACGTTTAAGCTTTGTAACATCTGTTGAAGGATCCTTTATCCATCTAATAAAGTTATATGGTAATGTCTCTAATCTAATCTCACAACCATACTCATTTTCAAGTCTATATTTTAATACATCAAATTGAAGCACACCAACTACCCCCACAATAATCTCTGACATTCCTGCTGTATACTCTTGGAATATCTGAATAGCACCTTCTTGTGCAATTTGAGTAACACCTTGTACAAATTGTTTACGCTTCATTGTATTTAATTGAACTACTCTACAAAAATGCTCTGGTGCAAATGTTGGGATTCCTTCATATTCAAATTTCTTTCCATTGGTACATATTGTATCACCAATAGAAAATAGCCCTGGATCAAATACTCCAATTACGTCACCTGCATAGGCTTCTTCAACTATTTTTCTATCTTGAGCCATAAGCTGTTGAGGTTGGGATAATTTTAATTTCCTCTTACTTTGCACATGATATACATCTTTATTAGCTTCAAATTTACCTGAACATATTCTCATAAATGCTATTCTATCTCTATGCGCCTTATTCATATTTGCTTGTATTTTAAATACAAATGCTGAAAAAGGCTCTTCAATTGGGTCGATGATTCCTTCATTTGAGTTTCTTGCAAGTGGAGGGCTAGTCATCTTAAGGAAATGCTCTAAGAATGTTTCAATACCAAAAGTAGTAAGTGCTGAACCGAAAAATACTGGTGATAATTTACCTTCACTTACTGCTTCAATATCTAATTCTTCTGAAGCCCCATCTAATAACTCAACTTCTTCTATTAATTGATTATATAGTTCATCTCCAATTTCATTTTGAAGTGCTGGACTATCTATTGATAAATCAGTTTCAGCCGCTTTCTTAGCACCACCTGTAGACACTGCTTGGAACATAGAAACTTCCCTTGTCTCTCTGTCATATACACCCTTAAATCTCTTTCCCGAACCTATAGGCCAGTTAATTGGGCATGTTTTAATGCCAAGAACTGTTTCAATATCATCTAATAATTCAAAAGAGTCCTGAGCTTCTCTATCCATTTTATTTATAAATGTAAATATAGGTATATTTCTCATTACACATACCTTAAATAATTTTATTGTTTGTGCCTCAACACCCTTTGATGCATCAATAACCATTACTGCTGAATCCGCCGCCATAAGTGTACGGTAAGTATCCTCAGAGAAGTCTTGATGTCCTGGTGTATCTAGAATATTAATGCAATAATCATTATAGTTAAATTGAAGTACAGAAGAAGTTACAGATATACCTCTTTCTTTTTCTATCTCCATCCAATCTGAAACGGCATGTTTTGCAGTTGCCTTTCCTTTAACTGAACCTGCTGTATTAATTGCTCCTCCATATAATAGGAACTTCTCTGTCAATGTAGTCTTACCTGCATCGGGGTGAGAGATAATTGCAAATGTTCTTCTCTTTTCTATTTCATTTCTGTACTTCTGACTCATGTTGTATCTCCTTACATATTCTCATCTTCATCTTCTATTATAAATACATCTTCAATTGACATATTAAAAAATTTTGAAATCTTGTGCGCTAAAGATAGGGACGCATTATATTTACCATTTTCAAGTGATATAATTGTCTGCCTTGTTACTTCAACAGCTTCTGCTAATTGCTTCTGTGTAACATTATTTTCTTTTCGCAATTCTTGTATCCTTGTACGCATCCGTTCTTCTCCTTACATATTTCTAGGTTTAGTGCCCTTTACATTTTATATATGTTTTTCTTCAAAGTCAAGGTAAACCATTGATTTTATGCCATTTCCCATTAAAAAAACAGAATAAACATTCTGTTTTTTAATCTTTTATAAAATCTGTGCCACTTTTAATTCTCTTTCTCTAGATAAATCCACTATATCTCCTCCACATTGTATGGTAGGTGCATGTATCTGCATTTTATTTATAAAAACTACTTTACCTTCTCTTCCATCAGTAAGTTTCACCTCTGCGTTCATATAAGTGTCTGCTACTCGTTGTAAAAAGGTCATAATATATTCTGTTTCATATTTTCTTAATCCTTCATCTTCAAATATACGAATTACTTCAAATGGACATACTGGACCTCTGTAGACTCTCTTTGATGTCATCGCATCATATACATCTGCAATTGCAACTATTTTTGCAAAGGGATTTATTTGTTCCCTCTTTAGTCCTATAGGGTAACCACTTCCATCACATCTTTCATGATGCATTAATGCTGCATATTGTATCTGTAAATCTACATTTTGCCTATTTAATATTTTGTATCCTTCAAATGAATGACCCTTAACTATAGCAAATTCTTCCTCCGTTAGTTTTCCTGGTTTTTTAATTATTTCACTAGGTATTTTTATTTTTCCAACATCATGGAGAAGACCACACATTGTAGCCATTTTAACATCTTCCGCCGAAAATTTTAACCACTGAGCCAACATATTACATATAAGCGATACATTTACTGCATGTGCATATGTGCTATCATCATATTGTCTTAGGTTGGCAACCATATCAATAATGTTTACTCCCTCTCCCCCATTAATTAATGAAACCATGTTTTGATACATATGATCAATATCAACATTACTATTTTTTCCAACAATTTGGTTTAAAGAATCCTGAAAAGTATGTATTTCTTCATCGTACTCTTTTTTAAATTCCTTAAATTTTTTAGTTTCAGTAAATTTGTTTATATTCTCTGTTGATAAATCTTTATTAGGATCCTCATCCATAATCATAACTTTACGAATAGAATATTGTTCTAATCTCATAATTACATATTCAGTTAAAACAGTTCCTTCTGGTATTATAAGTTGGCTAGCATTATTATAGACATCTTGTCCTATTATCATTCCTAATCTTAGATTTTCTCGTCTTAACTCTTTCACTTACATGCCAGCCCCCTTTCGCAAAAGTCCCCTTATTTATTTGGCAATTTCAACAATTACCATATTATTCTCATTATCTGTCATTGAATATATTTTACCTGCTACACACAGATTTCCTTTTTTATTTAAAAACATCTCTGCCTTTATATCATAATTTTCATAATCTATAGTATTATTATACTGCTCATCATATAATTCTAATTGAGCTTGTATTTCATTTTCTGTCAATGTTTCCTCTTGATTTCTTAAACCTTCTTCGTAGCTTTCTCTTTCACCATAAAGTTTAATAAATTCTTCACCATAAAGGGCAAGTAATTTACCTGTAAATTCTTGATTCGTCATACCTGTACTAGTTATTAATTCTCCATTACTAAGTTTTCTTCCACTACGTGCACTTACATTGTAAGCTGTATATTCTATACTACCATCATAATGCTCTTCAATTATTACTAATGAATATGCTGCCGTATTATAATAAGATTCATAGCTAATGTCTTTTATAATTAACTCTTCTCCATTATTTTGTCTAAATTCTTCTTCTTCCATCTTTCTATTGTATGTTTCTAATATTTCTTTATTTATTGCCATTGCATCTTCTGAAGCAATAAGTATTGCTGGTATAGTGTATGTACTACCCTCTATATTTGTATTTACTGAATCTTGTACCATTATATTTGAGACAGCTTCTCTCTGTTCTTCTTGCACCTCTGGATCTGTTAAAATCTGTTGATATGTATCCAGACGTTCTTGTTGTTCTTCTCTTTTAGCCTTTTCATTTTGACTTACAATTACAGTTAAAATTCCCATTACAACAGTTACTATTAATTTTACTTTCCCCATCTTATTCATATATTATCCCCTTATCTTAAATGTTATATTTATTCTTCAATTTCAATAACATATGCATAACAATCTGCTCCTGCCATAGAATATATATTTGCAATTATATTTATTTTGTTATTTTCATTTAAAAATAAACTTGTATCCTTGCAATTATCTGAACTTATTGTTCTATTATATTGTTCCCTATAAAAGTCAATAATACCTTGAATCTGGCTCATATCACTAAATCTATTTATATATTCTTCTTCAGTACCATACGTTTCAACATACTTATTCCCTAAAATTGTAGCTAATTCACTTTCAGATATATTATTAATACTTAATAACTCTGTATTATCTATAGATTTTCCAGTATTAATATCTACATTATATACTAACTCTTTTGTATAATCAATTTTACCTATTTCTTCTTGAGTTTCTTCCTCTTTTAATTTACCTTTCATTTAATCTTCTCCTCATAGGTATTATATATAGAATAATTATAACACTTTTTTCTATAAATCATATTGTCTATTTTACTAAATCATGACTACCGGATTAGCTTGTAGTTTTCCCTGCGACTATAAGTCGTTGCTCCCTGCTTGCTAAAGGGCCTTTGCAGGTGATTTATTTTATTGGGAATACAAATAAATCCGCAATTCTTATCATTAAGAGTTGCGGAAATACTTAAATATTATTAACTTTTAAAATTAATTTTAATAAATATGTTACATATAATTTTTATTATTACTATTTAAATCAAATAAAGCAATATTCTATAATATCTTCTCAATCTTTATTGATTTTTCCCTTGATAAATCCACAATTCCATCATCACACTGTATAGTTGGAGAATGTATCTGCATCTTATTAATAAAAATAATTTTGCCTTTTCTTCCATCAGTAAGTTTTACCTCTGAATTCATATATGTATCTGCTACTTGCCACAAAAAAGTCATAATATATGCCGTTTCATATAGACTTAATCCATCCTCTTCAAATATCCGAATTACTTCAAAGGGACATATTTTTTCTCGATAAATGCGGTTCGCTGTCATTGCATCATATACATCTGCAATTGCTACTAATTTTGCAAAAGGGTCTATCTTTTCCCTATTCAATCCATATGGATAGCCACTGCCATCACACCTTTCATGATGCATTAATGCAGCATACTGTATATGCAAGTCTACATTTTGTCGATTTAATATTTTATATCCTTCACGAGAGTGACTTTTAATTATTGCAAATTCTGATTCTGTCAGTTTTCCTGGTTTCTTGATTATTTCACTTGGTATATTTATTTTTCCAATATCATGAAAAAGCCCACACATTGTAGCCGTTTTAATATCTTCTTCAGAAAAATCAAGCCATTTTGCTAACACATTACAAATAATAGAAACATTTACCGAATGTACATAGGTAGTATCATTATATTGCCTCAAATTAGAAATCATATCCATAACATTGATTTTAGTACCTTCATTGATTAATGTCATCATATCCTCATACATATTATCAATATCAATCTTAATCTTATTTTCCGCAATATCATTTAAAGAGTTCTGAAAAACCTGTACTCCTCTATTATATTCTTTTGTAAATACTTCATATTTGTTTGATGTCTCTTCTGATGATGAAATTTTTGGAGGAATATCGTCCATAATACTAACTTTACTTATAGAAAACCGTCTTAACTGCTTTATTACATATTCAGTTAAAACTGTTCCTTCAGAAATTATAAGTTGATTGGCTCTATTACGAACATCTTGTTCTAATATCATTCCTATTCTTAGTTCTTCCCAGCTTAATTCCCTCATACATAATCACAAATCCTCTCATCAATAAATAATGATTAACTACCCTCTTATGTTTTCTCAAAATATTAATTGATATTTATTATAACATCTTTTCTTAATGATGTCACATAAAAAAGACAGCTTATATATTATACATAGGCTGTCTTTTTTATCTATTCTTTAATTTCAATATTTTTTATAGAATAATCATTTGCCATAAATATTAAAAAAGAACCTAAATTTCTTTAGATTCTTCTTATTGAGAGGCGCCAACCAGATTTGAACTGGTGATAGAGGTGTTGCAGACCTATGCCTTACCACTTGGCTATGGCGCCATAACTCCCCGAGTTGGGCTCGAACCAACAACCCCACGGTTAACAGCCGTGTGCTCTACCATTGA
>JAVBSN010000006.1:0-7091 GCA_031547045.1 Lachnospiraceae bacterium | reverse complement strand
TGATTTCTATGTTCATCAATAATATGTTTAAATTTTACGGTTAATTCATCTACAGCTAACTGATAGGGAGCTAGTATCTCCCTCCATAATTGAATTTCCATTGTATCACCCCATGTCAATTATATTACGTGCGCGTCCATTATACAATGTCTAACACCTCGCTAAGTACTTATAGTATATTATACCACAAACTTCCTATAAAAACTCTATTTTTGTACATAATTCAGAAAATAATATGGATTAATACTAATCTCATATCCTTTATCATCATACATATATATACCAAAATGTAAATGTACGTCAAAATTACCTACTGTTCCTTCTACATCACTATAGCCTGAATCACCCATAAATCCAAGTAATTGTCCAGCATGGACAGAATCACCCTTCTTTAAATTAGGAGCAAAGCTATATAAATGAGCATAATAATAATAAATGCCATTTTCTGATGTTATACCAATTCTGTAACCACCAAGTTTAAGCCATCCTATGTTTGTTACAACTCCATCACTTACACTTACCACTGGCACTTCTCCACGTATATTGTTAGTATACATTATGTCACATCCTTCGTGTTTACGTTCACCTCCGTAGCTTCTAGTTCCATACCAAGAATCAGCATAATCTACTAATGATATATAAGATTTCTCTATAGGGAAACATTTCATATCATTTTGTATAGTATTTACTTCTTCATTAAATCCTTGATATATCTGGTTTTTCTCTTTAACAATATACTTTTTCACAAGAATATATTTGTCCGGTTTTGCTCTGAAATTTTCAAGTTCATTATAATATGCTACTTGATAATTTTCTTTTGCTTGATATGTAATAAAATTTTCAATGCATATAAAGCAAATAGAAAAGATAATTAATATTCCTGTGATTTTAATAAATGGTAAAAGATTAACATTATGTAGCTTTTTATTAAAAAATTTCATAAAAAACCTCCACTTTATAGTATATGTGGAGGTTTTATAATATATTACTAATTTATATCAAATAATACAATTTATAGAAAATGTTAACATAATATTTTTATAGTAACCTTATTAGCATTTTCATAAATATATTTCTCCTTAATGTGATTGGCAAACTTGCCATCTCTATATAATATTTGACCATTTATCATTGTCATTTTAATATTATCTTTGCTTCCGCTATATACAATATTCTTAACAATGTTATTTATTGGCTGCATATTAGGCCTATTTAAGTCTATCATTATAATATCTGCTGTTTTATATAAACTTAAGGTGTCACATTTATTAAGTCCCATTGCTATTGATCCATTAACAGTTGCCATTTTTAATACATTTTCAGCAGACATTGATGCCGCATCTTTATGTAATAGTTTTTGTAGGCCTGTTACAAGGAACATTTCTCTAAACATATCTAAGCAATTATTACTAGCAGGACCATCTGTACCTATTGCAACATTTATCTCATTATCAACATACTTTGATATAGGAGCAATTCCACTAGCTAATTTCATATTTGAAGCTGGATTAGTAACAACTGAAATGTTATGTTTTTTAAGTATATTAATATCCTCTTCATCTGAATATACCATATGGAAACAGCCACCTCCATATTCAAACAACCCACATTCTTCAAATAATTTAGTAGGACTAATATTATATTTATCAATACATGTCTTAATCTCATTAGCAGTTTCTTGGCTATGCATATAGACAGGAGCTTTGTATTTATTAGATAACACTCCTATTGATTCAATAAACTCCCGGCTTGTTGTATATTCTCCATGAAATCCTAACTTGTATGATATTAAAGGATTGTAATCATTATACTTAACATATTCTTCTTCTAATTTGTATAAATTATATCTATTAGCACCTATATCTCCTATTGCACTGCTACATAATACTGTTCTATATCCTAATTCAGTAGAAGCTTTTGAAATACTTTCTGGATGATAATACATTTCAAAACTACTTGTAATGCCACTTGTTAAATATTCTAATATAGCTACCTTAGATAAATGATAAATATCATCAGCATCTAATTTTGCTTCTGCTGGAAATACTTTGTTATATAGCCATTCTTGCAAAGGTAAGTCATCAGCGTATGATCGTAGAAATGTCATAGGCGCATGAGCATGAGCATTTTTAAATCCTGGCATGAGTAGATTATTTTCGCAATCAATCTCTTCATCCCAAGCCATCATATAATTATCAATTATGTTATCGCCTACACGAATAATTTTACCATCACTAACCCATAGTTCCCCATGTATTATATTGAAATCTTCCATGGTAAGTATTCTTGCATTATATAACCGTATATTCATAAGCTATCCCACCTTTACATAGTAGAAATAACGTCTTTTACTAGTGCTTTAAAATCTTTAGAAACTCTATTCGCTGTTTCTTGTACTTCATTATGAGTAAGTGGTGATGTTGTCATACCACAAGCTAGATTAGCAATACATGATATTCCGCATATCTTCATATCCATATGATTTGCCACCATAGCTTCACAAGCTGTACTCATACCTACAGCATCTCCACCTAATATTCTTGCCATTCTAACTTCTGCTGGTGTTTCAAAATTAGGTCCAGTAAATTGAACATAAATGCCTTCTTTAACTTCTATATCTAGCTTTCTAGCAGATTTTTTAATTAATTCTTGTAAATCCTCGTCATATACTTTGCTCATATCTGGGAATCTTACACCTAATTCACTAATATTTTCACCAATAAGAGGTGATGGTACAAAATTAGATATATGATCCTTAATAATCATTAAATCTCCGCCTTTGAAATTGTAATTAATACCTCCAGCAGCGTTTGTTAAAAATAGTATTTCAGCACCCATTAGTTTCATTAATCTAGTTGGAAGTACAACATCTGACATATCATATCCTTCATAGTAATGAACTCTTCCTTGCATTATAACTACTGGAACTTTACTAATATAACCAAATACAAAACGACCTTTATGTCCTTCTACAGTTGATATAGGAAAATCTTCAATCTCATTATAATTAATTGTATGAGAAATCTCTATTTCATCTGCTACTTCACCCAATCCAGAACCAAGAATTAATGCTACCTTAGGTTGAAAATTAATCTTGTCTTTAATGCTGTTATAGCATTTTGTTAACTTATCATATGGTTTCATTAGTATCTACCTCCTTAATCCTCGTAGTAGTAACATACAACAGGGGTTCCTGCATCAAAATTCTTATATATTTCTTTTGCAACTGATCTAGGCATATTAACACAACCATGTGAACCAGCTCTTAGATATATAGAACCTCCGTATCTACTTCTCCATCCATCAGCATCATGAAGTCCTATTCCACCGTTAAATGGCATCCAATATGTTACTGGTGATTCATATTCATAAGTTCCATCTTCTAATTTCTTTCCTCTTAATACTGCTGGAGATTGTTTATATTTTATTTGATATAATCCAGCAGGTGTTGTATGTCTTAATGCAACATTTCCAGATACAATATCGCCATCCACAAACAATCTTCCATTTTTATAAGCATATACATGTTGATTAGTTAAATCAACTTCGATATATGTATTTCCTATATCGTTTTCATCACCATAAGTTATACCGACTTGACTATATTCAGGTTCTCTATGAATACTATAACCATCTTGTAAAATAGTTTCTAAAGCTTCAACTTCCGCTTCTTGATCAATTTGCCATCCCATATATTTTCCTAATACTTTAATTGTTTTTCGCTTAGAGGTTGTAAAAGTTCGTTCTTTTCCATAAGTATCATATTTCTCAGCGAAATCATGAACAAATTTACCTATTTTAGATACACTATAAGACACCTCATATGAACTACTTATAGTAAGCCAGTTGTGTATCTCTTCTAAACCAATAGGCACAAGATTTTCGCCCATTTTATATGTTATTACCATGTTAGCATAACTATTAAGTTCATTAAGAGCATCTATTACTTCTTGTGATTCAGATGTATATTCAGGCCTTACATAAACATTTGCATCATCAGCAATTAAAGTATTTTCACCTGCATTAAGAGCCTCTATAATAGCGTTTGTAAAATTATCTTTATTAATTGTTGAACCTTCTACTTCCTCTACGATTATATATTGTCCATCTTCATATTTAAGAATTGGATTGACTGGTGAAACCATATTTTCAGATTGCATACAAGGAAGGCTATCTATAGTTTGAATTAATTTGTTTTCGTCATAAGTAACTGTTACATCAATATTATAATTATATGATGAATTTATATTAAAAAGCCATGCAAATGAATTTTGTTTTTTGCATATATCTTTCATATTACTGTCTACAACTACCTTAATATCAGCATCTTCACGATTTATTATTGTCTTATCACCATCAATTTCCGAAATTGTTAAAGAATAATTATCAGCAACAGAATTAACTAGTTTAGTTGCTTCTGAAACAGACTTCATTGATACATCAACACCTGCGATTTTAGTATCAAAGAAAAAATGATTGCTAAAAAATATTACAAAACCTATATATACAACAAAAATAGCACCCAAAATTGAAGCTAATGTAATTATTGTAATTTTCTTTCTCTTTGCAAACTTATTAATAGCATTACTATCTACATATGGCTCTTCGTGTGTGATAGATACACTTTCTGAAAATTCTTTAGTTGCTAGAGCTTCATCGGCTGTACTATCTTTAGACACTTCAACTTTTGGGTTTTCTTCAACTTTATCTTCAGATATTTCAAGTTCAGTATCTTCTTTGCTTTCTTCTACTACTTCAGTTTCTGCATCTTCAACTGTACCTTCGTTAACTGCATCCTCTACACTGTCTTCAACCTTTTCAATTTCAACATTTGTGTTATCTTCTGTGTTTTCTGCACTTGCTTCTTCTGTGGTGTTTTCTGCACTTGCTTCTTCTGAAGTGTTCTCTGTTTCATCGTTTGATATTGTAACTTCTTCTGTAGATATATCTTCATTATTGTTTTTAATTTCAATATCCATCTCATCTACATTTACTGTTGGTATACCATTTTTGTTCTCTGCACCCATAATTAAATACTAATCTCCCACTAATTTATTTTATTCAACCTTCTCATTTGCATCATTATATAATTCTAATAATATAATTTCCGGTATATTATTGAATCGTGCTTTAATTGTATGACTTCCTAAGCCACTACTTAATATCATATAATGATTATGTGATTTAAATAACCCCTTATCATATTTAGGAAATAATCGCCCTCGAGTTGAAATAATACCACCAATAAGTGGTAAATATATTATGCCACCATGATTATGCCCTGATAATGTTAAATCTGCTCCCCATAAAGAATACTCGTTAAAATACTCTGGGTTATGAGCAATTAATATATTATAGAAATCATTGTTTACATCTTTCAATGTATTGTTTAAATAGTTATCATCCATTTTTGTTTTATGATGCCTATTATAAAATGATTTATCCATATCTAATCCATATATTCTTAATACATTTTTATCTTTAGTAATATCTATATATTCATTTATTAACCAGTTAGTATCTTCTGATAGTTCTAATAAATATGTTTTCCACATATCTCCATACTTCTCATAAGTTTTAACTCGTAATTCATGGTTCCCTATAGCATAATACGTTGAATATTTACTAGATAAAGTATTAACTAATTTTGATGCAACTACTGTTTGCCTATTAGGTTTTCCAACAAACATATCTCCCCCTAATAAAATAATATCAGGATTAAGTTCTTCTATTCTATTAATTAAAACATCATTATCTTTTCCAAAATTAACATTATGCAAATCTGAAATAAATAATATTTTATATCCATTAAATACTGATGGTATTTTTGGTGAATATATCTTATATGGGTTAACTCTTATTTTACCATTTTCAACAATACTAGATATAATTAAAATAAATATTAATATAACTAATAATATTAGTATAACCGTTAAAATGTAAATTAAATTGATTTTTCCAGTTAAATAAACATTCATTTTTATCCCCTACATAGTAATTTATTAAATACCCAACTTAAACAATATCTATAGTCTATTTCTTCTACAGAGGAAGAAGCTTTTATATCAATTTTACCAACTTCAACACCATCATAATAATAAATAATATTTCCAATAGTATCACCTTCTTTAATAGGTGCTATGTTACTATCTATTACAATATCTTTTGTTATTAATTCAGGATTTTGGTCTTTGATACATACAAATCTATAATTATTAATAGGTTGAAAACCTACATTTTCTGATTTTCCTCTTGATACTGGAATATCACTCATCTCACCTAACATTTCAGTATCTTCATATATATAACAATTTGCAAATCCATAATCCAATAGCTTGGATGCATCTGTAAATCTAACTTTGTGATCTGGAGCTGCCATTACAACAGCGATTAAATCAATACCATTTCTAGTTGCTGTAGCTGAAAGTGAATACTTTGCCACTGATGTCGAACCAGTTTTAAGTCCAGTAGCGCCTTCATATTGTCTTATAAGTTTATTAGTGTTTGATAATCCAAATTCACTAGAACCTTTTGCTGTATTATGGATAATTGAATCCATCCATATGGTTGTATAATTAAAAACATTATTATGGTTTACAGTTAATTCTCTAGACATTATTGCAATATCTCTAGCAGTAGTCAAATGACCATCAGCATCTAAACCACAACAATTAACAAAATTAGTATTATTCATACCAAGTTCTATTGCTCTTTGATTCATCATTGCAACAAATGCTTCTTCACTACCAGCAATATACTCTGCCATTGCAACAGATGCGTCATTAGCCGAAGAAATACATATACATTTAATCATATCCTCAACTGTTTGTGTCTCATTTGCTTCAAGAAACACCTGTGAACCACCCATAGAAGCTGCATGCTCACTAACAGTTACGCTATCTGTTAAATTGATTTTGCCACTATCTAATGCTTCAAAAATAAGAAGTAACGTCATTACTTTAGTAACACTAGCTGGTCTTAGTTGTTCATCAGCATTTTTCTCATATATTATCTGACCTGTATTTGCTTCCATTAAAATTGCTGCTGGTGCGTTAATTGAAATATCTGATACATTTACAGTTTCTGTTGCT
>JAVBSN010000057.1:0-2830 GCA_031547045.1 Lachnospiraceae bacterium | reverse complement strand
AATCTATAGACAAAGTATTCAGGGTATGCAAAATGAAATGGAAAATCAGTTTCAATTATTAGCTAATGAAGTAATTAGTAGTGATTGGATTAAAGATTTAATTAGTGCAGGAACAGATTTTCTAGAAGTGTTAACGAATATTGTTAAGCAAGATGATTTAGTTAGTGGAACTATTGGCGTTATTACAGATATAATAAAAGACTTAGCGTCTGCGCTAAAAGATTTGTCTGGTAATGATGTGTTTGGATCATTAATGAAAAGTTTCTTGACTTATCAGACAGTTACAAAAGGAATTGATATTTTCAATTTTCTAAAAGGTAAGAATGATTCTAAACAGAAGATGGATTCGTTTTTCGAAAGTGCAATAAATGGAACATTGCAATTAAAAGATGGCTTTATAGAAGTAGGTAAAGCTAAAGATTCAATAACAGGTTTTGGTAGACAAGAATTACTTGTTTCATAAAGAGGCAGAGTGGCATTACAAGTTGACCCACCCTTTTAAAATTATCTATAATGCCAGATAATTAACAAATGGGAGTGCAGCCACTATAAAGAAGCAGAAACCTTTAATTTAAAATTATAAACACCGAATATGCTGGGAAACTATTATAAACAATACACCAAAGCGGAATGAGAAATCATAGACGTAACGTGTGGAGAAAGTCCAGAAAAAACGTATTGTTTGGTATATGGTGATGAGCCTAAGTACCTACCATTGAATTTGTTATAAAAATAAAGCTCTCCAAAAGGATTGGTTAAAGACTGACCCACAGTACAATAACTTTCGCCAAAAGTTTATTCAATGGATTTAAAAAGATAGTGGTCAATAGGTAAGCTATATAATTAATATAGCTGAAAGCAGGGGATTTCCTAAGTCAAATATGATAAAAATATGGCTATTGGATGTGCAAATATACATTTATAACAAATGTTAAATATATAGCTGGAAATACCCTCAGAGAACTGACAAGGTGGAGCATAATACAGGCAAAAATGTATTGTTGCTTTGATATACAGTCCGTAACATACTTGTCATTTTATTAGTAATTGACAAGTGAGGCAAAGTTTAAAGACTAGCCGCACATATAAAAGATATTAACAAATATATAATATTTGATGATATATAGTAAATAACAGTATATGTGTAGGAGACATATACAAGATAGGTGCTAAATAATTACTTCTTGGTGGTGCTTGAGGTGATTTTTTAAGTACCTATTGTTATTTATAAAATGTATATTTAATAAATTTAATTACAGATTTTATAAATAACAAAAAATATTTATGGAGGAAAATATGAACAAGGTAGAAATGAAAAAAGAATGTATTAACTTTGAATCAGTAACGTTATTTGCAGAGTTAATAGAGAAGGGACAGATAAGATATTTAAGAAGTATTAATTCTAAAACCTATCCTGAATATCGTTTTGTGAAAAATGATAAGACATTAGAGATTATAAGTTTATTTATGGTTTCTCATGATTTGAAAAGTGACAGGAGCATAGATGATTGTTGGGAAGAATTTGATAAGTTAGTCACGAATGCAGAGATAAAACCAGAGACTATAGTTACTAGAAATCTTAATGTTGTAAAACAGATTATAGCTGAAGGATATGGATATATGATTAAGAGAACAGGTGTAGACCAGTACAAGAAGAAATTTTTTGTGATTTATGCCAATGAAAGAATCAAGGAGATTAAAGAAAAGGGGGATTTAGAAAGCAAAGCAAAATATGAAGTGATACATAATAATTCGCAAAAGGAATGTGATATACAGATATCAAAATTAATTAAGAAGGCTATGGAGGTAGAGAAGTAATGACAAATAAGGGTAAGTATATAAATTTTAATGGAAAACAAGTTCAATATGGGTATAACACAGAATTGTCACTTAGTCAGAAAGTTAACTTTATAATGGAAGTTGCATGTATGGTTGTATCTAGTGAAATAGGTTATGCATATATTTTAAAGGAAACAATTTTTAATTATTGTTTAATTAAGTATTATACTGATATTGTAATATTTGAGAAAGATGATGAATTTAGCATTGATAAGATTGATCAATTTAATAAAGATAATAAAGAAATAGTAATTGATATTATTAGACAAGGTATAGGCGAGGATATATTTAGTGAATTAACAAAAGCTTGCGATGAGGCAATTAATTTTAGAAAAGAGAACTTTAATAATTTTAAAGAAGAAGTAACTGATTTATTACAAGTAGTTAGAGAGTACGTTGTTAAGCCAGATTATTTAAATGAATTATTAGTAGCTTTAACGAATGCAGTTAATATATTTGCTGATAAAGGTGATATTGATATGGATGCAGTAAATAAGTTAGTTGATATTATTCCTCTTATGAATAATATGGAGAGCAAAGAAGTGGCGAAAACTATTATAGAAGAACATCACAAGGGTAGCGAGAAAACTAAAGAAGGATCAACATCTAAGGCAATTGGTTATAATAAGAAAAATAAATCAGATTCTAATATAAAGGTTGTTAAATAAATTTAATATATATTATGAAAGTTTAACAAGGACTAGGTGAATGATATGCTTAGTCCTTGTTTTATATTCGCTTAAGCTAAATGGAGGAACGGTTTATTAATACAGAAACAATGGAAAAGGCGTTATTAGATGTAAAGTCATTTTGTGAATACTTAGGTGTTGGGCAAACAAAAGGAAGAGAATTGTTAAGTGATTATAGAAATGGGTTTACGATAAGAATAGGTAATAGATTATATGCTCATAAGGGAAAGTTAGATGCATGGCTACTTAAACAAATTATATAGTATTGATAATTGAAAATACATATTAAATGTGATAAAATT
>JAVBSN010000014.1:0-9073 GCA_031547045.1 Lachnospiraceae bacterium | reverse complement strand
GTTAATGCTCCACAAGTTGCAGCATCTATCATTCGTTGATCTTCACTAACAGGAATAAATGCACCACTTAGACCACCTACATATGATGATGCCATAACACCACCTTTTTTAACTTGATCATTAAGTAAAGCTAGTGCCGCTGTTGTACCTGGAGCACCCGCATATTCTAGACCTATCTCTTCTAATATCTCTCCTACACTATCTCCAACTGCTGGAGTTGGTGCTAATGATAAATCAATAATTCCAAATGGAATTCCAAGTCTAGCTGATGCTTCTTTTGCTACTAATTGACCTACTCTTGTTATTTTAAATGCAGTTTTCTTAATAGTCTCACATAGTACTTCAAAACTTTCTCCTCTTACTTCTTCAAGAGCTGCTTTAACAACACCTGGACCACTAACACCAACATTTATTACCTTATCTGCTTCAGAAACTCCATGAAAAGCACCTGCCATAAAAGGATTATCATCAGGAGCATTACAAAATACAACAAACTTAGCTGCACCTATACATTCTCTATCTGCTGTTAACTGTGAAGCTTCCAAAATAATTTCTCCAATTAATTTAACTGCATCCATATTTATTCCTGTTTTTGTAGAACCTACATTCACAGAACTACACACATACGAAGTAGTTGCTAATGCCTTAGGAATTGAACGAATTAATAGTTCATCAGCCTTTGTCATTCCTTTTTGAACTAATGCTGAATATCCACCTATAAAATTAACTCCAACTACCGTTGCTGCTTCATCAAGTGCTTTAGCTAATTCAACAAAATCATCACTTGTCTTACATACAGAACCACCTACTAATGAAATAGGTGTAATTGATATACGTTTATTAACAATAGGTATACCATATTCCATTTCTATATCTTTACCAATCTTAACAAGATCCTTTGCTGACTCAGTAATCTTCTTATATACATTATCACATGTTTCTTTTAATGTACTTGCAGTACAATCAAGCAAACTAATTCCCATAGTGATAGTCCTTACGTCAAGATTCATATGACGTATCATATCATTAGTTTCTATAACTTCATTAATATTTATCATTTAAATATCCTCCAAATTACAATCTTTTATACACAAATTAAATTCTGTGCATCATATCAAATATTTCTTCTTGTTGAAGCCCGATTGTAACTCCGATTTCTTCACCAATTTGCTCTAATTCAGAAGATATAGTTTTGAAGTCCTTTGATGATTCTTCAATATTTACTACCATCATCATATTAAAGAAACCTTGAACGATTGTTTGAGCTATATCCAATATATTTATTTGATTGTTTGCTAAATATACACAAACCTTTGCAATAATACCAACTCTGTCTTTACCTACTACTGTTATAACTGTTCTCTTCATAATGTCCTCCATTTTATTATATACTTACTAATTGAGATGTTGTATCTCTCTTTGCAACTTGTAAGTTAAAATCTCTTATATCACTTGAATACATATTACCCATAAGTTCCACAGAAACTGTCTCATAGGCTACATCCACGTGATTGTTTTCTTTACTTAAATGTCCTAACATAATAGATGTTATATGGTCATTAAGTAATCTCTTAATTAATTGTCCCGCTCTTTCATTAGACAAATGTCCTCTATTTCCTAGTATTCTTTGTTTTAGATAATAAGGATAAGGACCAACTTCAAGCATTCTTATATCATGATTAGCTTCTATAAATAATACATCCGAATCTTCTAATTTATGTATTAGGTAATCATCAAAGTTACCTAAGTCTGTAGCAACACTTATCTTTTTGTTATTATTCCTAAAAATATAGCAACAAGGGTCTACTGCATCATGCCATATTGAATTAGGTTCTATTTCAATATCCTTAATCATAAAATTTACATCTGGTGTAACTTCATGAAATAAAGCATCATCAACTTTTCCTAATGGTTTATATAACTTAATAGCGTCTATGGTTTTTCTAGTAGAATATATAGGTATTCCATATTTTCTAGATAAAACTCCTAATCCTGCAATATGATCTGAATGTTCATGAGTTATCAATATTCCATCAATATCTTTTCCTGTTAAATCTATGGAATTCAACCCTTCTTCAATTCTCTTACCACTTAATCCTACATCTATTAATAAATGGGCATCGTTAGTCCCAACATATATACAATTACCACTGCTTCCACTGTATAAACTACATATATCCATTAATTTATCCTCCGTATACTTGCCCATTATAACACACTAATTCTATTTTTCAAACCCATAAGACCAAGGAGAAATAAATTTATCCAATCTATATTTCATATACTCTGATGTAGAAAATATAGGAATACTTTTCTTAATTATTGGACTATCATCACCTATTAAATATTCCAATATTCCTTCCATAGAAGGAGCTTCCAGAAGCTGTAACTTAATTCTATCATCAAAAAAGAATATTTTAATTATTTTAGTATTTGAAGTTTCTACAAAAGATACTTTAATTTTTAATACAACATTTCCATCCTCATCATTAGTAAACTTTCCAACAGTGCCTATACTAAAGCTCTGACCATTAAGTATATATTCTTGATATAAAGGATGATTAAATCCTATCTTTATAACATTTCTAGTATGTGTTTCATTAAATTCTATAGCAAATTCATCATTGTCATAGGAAAATAAAATATCAGTTATTCCTTTTGAATAATTATTGTACATTGCTTGAATCATAATAGGCATTACACTTCCAACAGGTTCACTAAAATCATATTTTTTACCTGATAAGTTTTTAACTCTCTTAATATATCTCTTATATAATTTATCATCTATAAATGCTCTCTTAAATGCCATTTCTGATAAATTAGACAAATTAGGTTTTACAACCTTTAATTTCTCCATTACTTCCATATTTTCAAGAGAATGTTTATATATATATTGTTCAATTGGATTAATAGATAACACATCTTCTGAAAAGTTATTATCATCTGAAATAAGATTAAGTATTAATTTAATTGCTTTGCTATCAGGAAATAAACTAACACTGCCGCCAGTCATTGATATAACTATGTTTCTTTCTGGAACTACAATAACATTTTGTCCTAGCATACCACTAAATGCATATGCGTTGCCTTCTAGCCCCCATATTTGATACCCATATCCTGTAGATAATTTGTCAGCATTTTGTTCTATTTGTTTACTACAAGATAATTCTACCCATTTACTAGGTACAATTTCTTTCATTATATCATCTATTAACCATCTTCCATTTTGAAGATACAACATTCCAAATTTAGTCATATCCATAAGGTTAAGTTTCATTCCCCAACCACCTTTTTCATATCCCATAGGACATCTTTCCCATGTTATATCATTAATTCCAAGTGGATTAAGAATTCTTGTTATAATAAAATCAAGAAGACCTTCTCCTGTTTTTATCTTAATAATTACTGATAACATATAAGTATTTAAACTATTGTATTCATAACCTGTGCCTGGTTGAAATGAAGTTCCTGACTCTAAATATCCTTTAATCCAGTCATTTTCAAATACTGTACTTAATTCATTAAACTTAATACCTGTACTCATAGTAAGCAAATGTTTAACTGTTATTTCTCTGATATTCTTTGATGTAAGTATTCCAACTCTATCTGATAATATATCAACTAAGTGTTCATCTAGATTAATATATCCTTCTTCTATCGCTATACCAACTGCCATAGATGTAACACTTTTACACATAGAATGAGAAATATGTCTATATTCATTATTATAAGGAGCAGAATATGCTTCTGCAAATATTTTGCCATCCCTTGCCATCATTATTCCATGTAAGCCAATTGATTTATCACTGCTAAGATTTTTTATAAGTTTTAAAACCACTTCAGTAGATATGCCAACTGTTTCTGGCGTAACTCTTTCAAGGGTAGTTCCGTTAGTAGCTGGAATATACCTATTATCTGTATCCATTTGAATGCCTATAGGTAAATTATCATATTGTCCACTAAGCATTTTGAATAAATAATTTATGAACTTAACTCTTATTTGTATATCCATGTAAATCCTCCACCCACATATTTACTCTATTGTTGTATTATATACCTAAAAAGGACTTTCCGTTTTTGATATTTTTCCACGTTCATAAATTGTCTTATAATAATTTTCATAATTATGTCCTTCATAACCATCACCATCTCCTAAATCATTTCTTGTTTTTCTATCATAGTCATCGTCATAATAAAACCATCTAAAGTATACACTTCCCAGATAATTATTTTCACTTAACTCTTTAATTACACTATACATCTCGCTTCGTGGTTCGCTGGGTGGTAAATATATTATTAAACTAGGACGGCTATAATAATCTATATTTTGCTCCATTTTATTAAAATCTTCTATCTTTGTATCAATTGGTAAGTTTTTATTAAGCCATGTAGTAGGAAAACTCACATAAAACTTATATTCATCATAACATTCTCCTATTATTGGATCTACAAGGGTTTCATATTCATCAATTAACTTAATATCTACATACGTATCATAATAATCTACTATTCCAAACTTACTTTTATTACCTTGTACTCGAAATTTATGCTTTTCGTCATTATGCTCCACTGGATAGACGTATGCTTGTACAGTCCCATAATAAGGATGTGTTCCAGCCTCACGATCTGATACTATGCACGATTCTATTATAAACTCTTCATTGTATCGTTCTTCTAAATATTCTAAAATATCTTTTTCTACATATTCAGAATCCGTATATTTTTCATAATTAATGTCCCTTATTATAATAACCATTACCATTGAGGCTATTTTAACTATTGGAATAATTATAATAAATATTAATACCACTATTAATACTTTTACAACAATTTTTTCTAACTTACTCATACCTATATTTTTCCTGTCTGATGTGACCTGAACATTTCCTAGACTTCCATTTGGATATTTCATTGCGTCCTCCTCAATAAAAAAAGAATTATATTTATATAATCCTATCCTTGTAATACTATCTAATTAATTGTATATTACCATATTTTTGTTATATTTTACAAGACAATTTGAATATATAGCTTATATATTTTGCTATATATTTTTTTACATTTTATTGATTATTGTATTTATATATGTTATTATACATAGATGGAGTAATCGTGTACAAGGTGGTAGCCTCCCATACTTGCGTGATGCAAGATTTCACTTAAGAGGGGAGGTGGTGTTTATGAGTACATATGAAGCAATATCTTTAATGATAGGGTTTGGAATGTTAATCGTAACACTGCTTGCCTATATAGATAGGAATAACAAGCGAAAAAATAAGCCTACCTTGTTCTTAGCAGTCTAGGTAGGCTTATATACAACCAAGGAGGCTAACCACTTTGTGGGCGGTTACTCCTATTTCTATTTTTATTATATCATATTATATATTTTTGTAAATACAGTTTTCACCTTCAAATCAAAATTATCACCCATTCCATAAATATGAAGATGGGTGATAACCGTGAGAGAAAAAAGTATTTTATTTTAATTCTTTGAAAGTATAAGCTTTTCTTGATTTAATATCATCAGGTACAACATTATGCTCATTAAATTTGTATGCTTCGTACTCTGTTACTTCTACAAATTTGGCTTTTACCTGTACTTGAGAAATCTGCTTGGTTTCTTTTGTTGTACATGATGCTACTACCTCGCTGGTGTATGCATCAATTACTAAATAGTTCTTTTCTTCTTTCTTTCCGAATAGAGCCATAGGTAAAACCTCCTTTGCAAAAACAAGATATTATATATACAATTTATACATTTTAAACATATTTAATTATTTGATTTATACACATTTTAACATAATATTACCTATTTGACTATACATAAACTGTATTTTTGTTAAAAATACATAGTATGTTTTGTTAGTTTTTCACATAGTAATTTTAAAAGTTTATTTGGCTTATATACATTTTGCTAAAATTATTATCATTTGATAAGTCAATATCACATATAATATCTTTTAGTTTAATAATATCTTCTTTTACACTACTGTTTATTATATAGTTAATAGTTCCCTCAAGTGCCGTATTACCTACAGTTTTGCATTTATTTTCCAGTGTTTTAGGTATCATTCCAATATTAACAGCATTATTAATATTTAAATAAGCACCAAAACCTCCAGCTATATATACTTTATCAATATCATCTATTGATACATCCAATCTCTGGATTAATATTTCTATTCCTGTACATATAGCCGCTTTAGCTAACTGAATATCTCTAATAATATCTTGGGTTAATATTATTCCTCCATCACAAGGTATTCCTTTTTCTATAAATCTATCAATTATTTTGCCTTCATTATTTATTAATCTTCTATCTAAACATTTTGAAATCATATCTATTATATTTGTACCATAAGAATCTTGACCTTTTAAGGCTTGTTCAAATGCAGGTCCACATGCAGTGGATCCACTTAATGCTCTAGTCTTGTTACCAACTATAATCTCACCATTAGTTCCTAAATCAATTAACATATTATATTTTTCATTACTACATAACCTGAGATATGTTGCTCCTACTAGAACATCACTTCCAATATAGCCACTAGCACATTCTAATATAATAATATTCACATTAGATAATCTATTAACAATATCCGTATATACTTTATTTTCATCATATCCATATGCAATATTTGAAAAAACATCTCTTGTTTCTTCTATATCAAGAGGTTTAAATGGATATTCTCCAATACTTATAATATCTAATCCTCTTATGATACTAGTCATAGTTGGATTACCGCTAATCACTATTTGTTGTATATTATAATTAATATCTACTATCTTGCTAATTCCACATAATATATCATTCCATATAGCTTTTCTTAAAATATTAAGATGCTGTTCATCTATAGCATAGGCAATTCTACTAATTACATCTGCACCATATCCTCTTTGAGAATTCAGCATACTTATACTACCTATTTCCTTCTTTGATACTATATCAATTAGTTTCATTCCTATTGTAGTTGTTCCAACATCTATTGCAATTCCATACGAAGAAACTCCATCTTGCATATCCATATCATGCATACTATCACTTATTTCAGTGTCAGAATAACCTATAACTTCAATAATATTATTCTCTAAAGGCAACAAAAAATTTATCTTAACTTCTATGTCTTTTTCCAAAACATATTTACAAGCTAAAATAAATTCCTTATCAACATACACCTGACATGCACCACATATACCCTTACCCCCACAATTAGCATTAAAAATAATGCCGTTCTCTAAGAAGGCCTGATATAATGTGATGCCTATAGCTGCTTTTATTATTCTATTGTTATTATTTTTATCAACAATAATAATATTTATCATAATTAATATATACTCTTTGATTTCTTTTCGATTGGTCTATATCCTTCTTCTGCAAGAACAGCAAGTATTCTTTCTTTATGTTCTGGACCAAAGGCTTCCATAGTTATTACTAATTCAACTGCTGCATTACGATTAATATTTACAAACTGATTATGCTCAAGTTTTATTATATTACCTTGCAATTCTGCAATTGTCTTTGAAACATTCATTAACTCACCTGGCTTATCTGGTAATAAAACAGATACTGTAAATATTCTACTTCTAGCAATAAGACCATGTTGTACTACTGATGCAAATGTAATAACATCCATGTTACCACCACTTAGTATACTAACAACTTTTTGATCTTTAACATTTAAGTGTTTTAGTGCTGCTACTGTAAGCAAGCCTGAATTTTCTACTAACATTTTGTGATTCTCTAACATATCTAAGAATGTTACTATTAATTCACTATCTTCAACTGTTATTATATCATCTAGATTTTCTTTTAAGTATGGGAATATCTTACTACCAGGAGTCTTAACTGCTGTACCGTCTGCAATTGTGTCTACTCCAGGTAAAGTAGTAACGCTATCATTTTTAAATGAAACTTGAAGACAATTAGCGCCTGCTGGCTCTACACCTATTACTTTAATGTTTGGATTAAGCATTTTTGCAAGAGTTGATACTCCTGTAGCCAATCCACCACCACCAACTGGAACTAATATATAATCTACTGTAGGTAATTCCTTAATAATCTCCATTGCTATTGAACCTTGTCCACATGCAACATCTAGGTCATCAAATGGATGTATAAATGTATATCCTTTATCCTCAGCAAGTTCTATAGCATAGTTACATGACTCATCATATACATCTCCATAAAGAATAACTTCAGCACCATATGCCTTTGTTCTATTAACTTTAATTAAAGGTGTTGTTGTTGGCATAACTATTATAGCTTTTGCGCCATAAGCTTTTGCAGCATAAGCTACACCTTGAGCATGGTTTCCTGCTGATGCAGTGATAAGACCCTTTGCCCTCTCTTCTTCTGTTAGTGTACTTATTTTATAATAAGCACCTCTAATTTTATAAGCACCAGTTAATTGCATATTCTCTGGTTTTAGAAATACCCTATTACCACATTGCTCACTAAAATAATCACTTTCAACCAATTTAGTAGGTAATACCACTTTTTGTACAGTATTATAAGCTTCTTCAAATTTTTCTAATGATAACATCTTATTCGTCTCCTTCATCTAGTAACATTTCCACGTCACTTTTAACTTCAAATCCTGCAAATAATGCATCTACATATCCCTGAGCATCAAACTTTTGCAAGTCTTCTATTTTCTCACCAATACCTATATATTTTACAGGTACATTAAGTTCAGAATTAATTGCAATAGCAATACCACCCTTTGCAGTTCCATCTAATTTTGTTAATATAATACCATCAATATCTGCAACTTGGCTAAACTGTCTTGCTTGTTCTAATGCATTTTGTCCTGTTGTGCCATCTAATACAATTAACGTTTCTTGATGAGCTTCAGGATATTCCTTTTGAATAATTCGATGCATCTTACTTAACTCATCCATTAAGTTTTTCTTGTTGTGAAGTCTTCCTGCAGTATCACATAATAATATATCTACATTTCTTGATTTTGCAGCTTGTACGGCATCATATACAACAGCTGAAGGATCGCTACCTTCTTGTTGAGCTATAATTTCTACACCAGCTCTATTAGCCCATGTTTTAAGCTGCTCTATT
>JAVBSN010000102.1:0-7273 GCA_031547045.1 Lachnospiraceae bacterium | reverse complement strand
GGTTGAGAACAAATAATGTAATGAATATTTGACAAATATAAATAGTTACATTATAATAATTTTGGTTTAGTGAATTATCACTGTACCACGCTAAAGTATTTATATTAAGAATGGAGAATCATTATGAGAGAAAAACTGTTACATACTCCTGATGGAGTCAGAGACATCTATGAAACTGAATGCAAGAAAAAGCTTAAGGTTATAGAGCATCTTCATCATGTTTTAGAGTTATACAGTTATGCAGATATAGAGACGCCTACATTTGAATATTTTGATATATTTAATGGCGATAAAGGTTCAGCAGCATCTAATGAAATGTACAAATTTTTTGATAGAGATAATAATACATTAGTTTTAAGACCAGATTTTACACCTAGTATAGCTAGATGTGTTGCTAAGTATTATGAGACAGAAGATTTACCAATTAGATTATGTTATACAGGAAATACATACAACAACAAACACAGTCTTCAAGGTAAGTTAAAAGAAGTTACTCAAATAGGTGCAGAACTTATTAATGATGATAGTTCAGCAGCCGATGTAGAGATACTAGCAACGGTTATAGACTGTTTCTTAGCATCTGGTCTTAAGGAATTCCAGATTGAAGTTGGTCAAGTTGAATTTTTCAAAGGTCTTATTGAGGAATATAACATTGATTGTAATACAGAAGAGCAGATAAGAGCTTTTATTAATAATAAGAACTTCTTTGGATTAGAAGAGTTTGTTAAGAAACTTGATATTCCTTCTAATGTTAAGAATGCATTTTCTAAGTTTGAAAGTTTATTTGGTGGACTTAGTATGTTAGAAGAGGCTAAGACATTAGTTAATAATAACCGTTCACTTACTGCAATTGAGCGACTTGAGAAAGTATATACAGCTATATCATATTATGGATATGAAGATTATGTAAGTTTTGATTTAAGTATGCTTAGTAATTATAATTATTATACAGGTATTATTTTTAGAGGTTATACTTATGGAACAGGTGATGCAGTTGTTAAGGGTGGTAGATATAATAACCTTTTAAAACAATTCGGTAAAGATGCACCTTCAATTGGATTTGCATTTACAATTGATGAATTAATGCTAGCATTATCAAGACAAAAGATTGATATTGAGATTGATAATTCAGATACAATTGTATTATATGATTTAGAAAATCAAAATGAAGCTATTACTTTAGCTAAGAAGTACCGTAAAAACGGAATGAAAATAGAATTAATCAGAAAGTCTTCACGTAAAACAATAGAAGATTATAAAATTTATGCCAGGAATAATCATTTTAGTGGAATAATGTATTTTGAAAGCAACACACAGATTATGATTATTGATATGGTTACAGGTGATACAAATACCATTGATATTAACAGGCTTACACTTAATGATTAATTGGAGGATTATAATATGAGATATTTAACATTTGCACTAGCAAAAGGTAGACTTGCAAGAACAACCCTTGAATTATTTGAACAAATCGGTATTACTTGTGATGAAATGAAAGATAAAGATACTCGTAAGCTTATTTTTGTAAATGAAGAGTTAAAGTTAAAGTTCTTCCTTGCTAAAGCTGGGGACGTTCCTACATATGTTGAGTATGGTGCTGCTGATATTGGTGTTGTAGGTAAAGACACTTTATTAGAAGAAGGACGTAAGAATATATATGAAGTATTAGATCTAGGCTTCGGAAAATGCAGAATGTGTGTATGTGGTCCTGAATCAGCAAGAGAATTACTTAATAAAAATGAAATTATTAGAGTAGCTAGTAAATATCCTAATATTGCTAAGGAATACTTTAATAACGAGAAAAATCAAACAGTTGAGATAATTAAACTTAATGGTTCTGTTGAATTAGCACCTATAGTTGATTTATCTGAAGTAATTGTTGATATTGTAGAGACTGGAAGTACTCTAAGAGAAAATGGTCTAGGTGTACTTGAAGAGATTTGTCCATTGTCAGCTAGAATGGTTGTTAACCAAGTAAGCCTTAAGATGGAACAAGAAAGAATTCGTAAGTTATTAAAAGATCTTAATGAGTTACTTATGAAGGAGGATTAAGATGCGTAAAGTATATTTAAATGAAGATACAAAGTCAGATATTTTAAATAATCTACTTAAGAGAAGTACAAATAACTATGGAGAATATACTCAAATAGTTGATGATATTGTTAATGATGTTAGAGATAATGGAGATTCAGCTTTATTCTCATATACTAAGAAATTTGATAAAGCAGATATTACAGCTAACAATATTTTAGTTACTAAAGAAGAGATTGAAGAAGCCTATAAAGAGGTTGATTATCATTTGGTTGAGATAATTAGAAAGGCTATATTTAATATAGAAGATTACCATAAGAAACAATTACAATATAGCTGGTTTGATTCTAAGCCAAATGGAAGTATGCTAGGGCAAAAAGTTACACCTATAGAATCTGTTGGTGTATATGTTCCAGGTGGCAAGGCAGCATATCCTTCATCTGTACTTATGAATATAATTCCTGCAAAGGTTGCTGGTGTATCAAACATTATTATGACTACACCTTGTAACAATGAAGGAAAGATATACGCAACTACTTTGGTTGCAGCAAATGAAGCAGGAGCAACAGCTATATATAAGGCTGGTGGAGCTCAAGCAATAGCAGCCCTTGCTTATGGAACTAATAGTATTCCTAAGGTTGATAAGATAGTAGGACCTGGTAATATATTTGTTGCATTAGCTAAGAGAGCAGTATATGGACATGTTAGTATTGATTCTATTGCAGGACCTTCTGAAATACTTGTACTAGCTGATGAAACTGCTAATCCAAGATTTGTAGCTGCTGATCTATTATCGCAAGCAGAACATGATGAACTTGCATCAGCAATATTAGTTACAACATCTGAAGAAGTAGCTGATAAAGTTTCTGAAGAGGTTGATAAGTTTATTGAAGAACTACCTAGAAAAGAAATTATTACAAAATCTATTGAGAATTATGGATATATATTAATAGCTAACAATATGGAAGAAGCAATTGATACTGCTAATGAGATAGCTTCAGAACATTTAGAAATAGTAACTGCTAATCCATTTGATACTATGACTAAGATTAAAAATGCTGGTGCTATATTTATTGGTGAGTATTCATCAGAACCACTTGGAGATTATTTTGCTGGTCCTAATCATGTATTACCAACAAATGGTACAGCCAAATTCTTCTCACCATTAAGTGTTGATGATTTCATTAAAAAATCAAGTATTATATATTATTCAAGAGAAGCATTAGAACCAATATCTAAGGATATTATCGATTTTGCTACAAGCGAACATTTAACAGCTCATGCAAACTCTATTAAAGTTAGATTTGAAAAAGATGGAGAATAATATTTATGTCAAATAAATTAGTTATAACTGATTATAATGAAAAAACATTATATGCTTATATAGAAGATAACTTGCTTACAGAGCTCTCATTTGAGGGCTCTTTAGGTGTTTTAGGGAACGTATATGTAGGTAGAGTAGATAATATAGTTAAGAACTTAAATGCTGCCTTTGTTGAAATTGAGAATAAGGTTCTATGCTATTATTCCTTAGATGAGAAACATATATTTTTAAATAAGAAGAACACTGATAAACTAGTTATAGGGGATTTGATATTAGTTCAAGTTAATAAAGATGCTATTAAAACTAAGAATTCTATGGCAACGGCCAATATAACTTTAAATGGCAAGTATATTGTATTAGATAATAGTATAGGTAAATTAGGGGTTTCTAATAAGATTACTAATCCTGAGAGAAAATCTGAACTTAATAATTTAGCCAAAGATTATATAGATAATAATTATGGTGCTATATTAAGAACAGATTGCAAGGATGCTAATAATGAAGACATTATTATAGAAATCAATAAGCTACAATCAGAAATGAATTCTATTTTTCATAAGGCCAATCATTTAAAAGCACATCAATTAGTATATTCAAGACATCCAGCCATTAAGTTTATTAATGAATATAGTGGGAATTTAATAGATGAAATATTAACTGATAACCATAATTTATATGATTCTCTTATAGAATATTATTCTCAAAATAGCAATGATATTTGCAATAAAATCAGATTATATAAAGATGATTTGCTCGGACTTAAGGCGCTATATAACATTAACAAACAGGTTGAGGATGCTCTTAAGAAGAAAGTCTGGCTAAAGTCTGGTGGTTATCTAATAATTGAACAAACAGAGGCTATGGTAGTTATTGATGTTAACACAGGTAAATCTATTGATAAAAAGAAAAAATCTGAAAATATATTTAAAGTAAATGTAGAAGCGGCTATAGAAATTGGAAGGCAATTACGTCTTCGTAATCTATCTGGCATTATTATTATTGATTTTATAAATATGGATAATAATGAATATATAGATGAATTAATAAAGACTCTTAAACAAGTTATTAGTAAAGATAAAGTAAAAACTAATTTTATTGATATTACTAAACTTAATCTTGTTGAAATAACAAGAAAGAAGATTAAGAAATCTATAGCAGAGCAATTGTTGGATGTATAAAATAACAGTTCAGCTATAAGCTCGATTTCACTTCGCTACACTGTTAAAAAAGTATTGACACAGATTTTGATTAGTGCTATTATACTAAGGTATGCCGCACAACGAGGTATAAGTATGCCTATATGGCAACACCGTAGTTGGCGAGTAATGATAATAGGAGGTACCCATATGTACGCAATTATAGCAACAGGTGGAAAGCAGTACAAGGTAGCTGAAGGTGATATCATTAAAGTTGAGAAGCTTAATGTGGAAGCTGGACAAGAAGTAACATTTGATAATGTTATAGCTATCAAAAATGATTCTGATATGCTTTGTGGAGATTCAGTAGCTAAGTCAAGTGTTAAGGCTTCAGTTGTAGGCGACGGCAAAGGTAAGAAAGTTGTAGTTTACAAGTATAAGAGAAAAACTGGCTATCACAAGAAACAAGGTCATAGACAACCTTTCACTAAGGTTAAGATTGAAGCAATTAATGCTTAATTAGGATTATATTATGATTAAGGTAACTATTTATAAAGATTCACAAGATGATTTTAAGGGTTTCCAATTCATAGGACATGCAGAATATGCTGATGTAGGCGAAGATGTAGTTTGCAGTGGTGTATCCGCATTAGTTATTACAACAATTAATTCACTAGAGATACTTACCAAAGATGATTTTACAGTAGATACTGATGAGGTAACAGGTTTTATCAAGTTATTATTTACTGAAAATATTAGTTATGAGGCTAATTTATTAATAAGATCATTAATTATAGGTATAGAAGGAATTTCTAATGAATATGGCAACGATTATGTTAGATTACTCTTTGAGGAGGTGTAATGATATGATGATAATGAACCTTCAATTTTTTGCTCATAAAAAGGGTGTTGGTTCTACTAAGAACGGTAGAGATTCAGAGTCTAAGAGATTAGGCGCTAAAAGAGCTGACGGTCAATTCGTAAAAGCTGGTAATATTCTATATAGACAACGTGGTACTAAGATTCATCCAGGTCTTAACGTAGGACGTGGTGGAGATGATACATTATTTGCGTTAGTAGATGGTGTTGTTAGATTTGAGAGAAAAGGTAGAGACAAGAAACAAGTATCTATTTATCCTGTAGCTTCTAACGAATAATTAGTATATGATTATGAATGATGACTGGAGTTATATAACTCCAGTTATTTTTATATACAGTTCAGCCATACAAATGTCTAACAAAATGTAAGAGAAAGCTTGCTTTCGTATGCATATTGTTAGACATTTATATGGCGCTCTGCCAAAACGAGATGTAGCGAAGCGAAATCGAGCTTATGGCTGAACTGTATATTATTATAAATATATATATAATAATAATTTGATTGTAATTAGATGATTTGGTATACTATTATTACTTAGCGAGGTGTTTCCGAGCTTAGTAAGAATGCATACCTAGACACTTAATGAGGTTTTTACGAATTTAGTGTATATGGTATACTATTATTACTTATTAAAGAGATAGAGGTGATTTTTTTGTTCGCAGATAGAGCTAAAATATATATAAAAGCCGGTAAGGGTGGCGATGGTCATGTAAGTTTTAGAAGAGAAAAATATGTACCTAATGGTGGCCCCGATGGTGGTGATGGTGGTCGTGGAGGCAATCTTATTTTTGAAGTAGATGAAGGTCTTAATACATTAGTTGCCTTTAGAAATGTAAGAAAATACTGTGCTGAAGATGGTCAACCTGGGGGCAAGAAAAATTGCCATGGTGCCGATGGAAAAGATATAATACTAAAAGTTCCACCAGGTACGTTAATTAAAGATGCTGAGACTAATAAAGTTATACTTGATATGTCAAATAAGAAAGAACCTGTTGTTCTTCTTAAAGGTGGTAATGGTGGTAGAGGTAATCAACATTTTGTAACAGCAACTATGCAAGCACCAAAGTATGCTCAACCAGGACAACCTGCTAAAGAATTATGGGTTAACTTAGAGCTTAAGGTTATTGCTGATGTTGGATTAGTTGGTTTCCCTAACGTTGGTAAGTCAACATTCTTATCAAGAGTTACAAATGCAAAACCTAAGATAGCTAATTATCATTTTACAACACTTAATCCTAATTTAGGCGTTGTAGATCTAGGTGATAATAATGGTTTTGTAATTGCTGATATTCCAGGTATAATAGAAGGTGCTTCTGAAGGTGTTGGATTAGGATATGAATTCTTACGTCATATAGAAAGAACTAAGGTGTTGGTTCATATAGTAGATGCTGCATCCACAGAAGGTAGAGACCCAATTGTAGACATTAATGCAATTAATGAGGAGTTACGTTCTTATAATGAAGACTTAGCTAATAGACCTCAAGTAATTGCTGCAAATAAAATAGATGCTCTATATGGAGATGATTATGAAACAGTTATTGAAATGATTAAGGATGAATTTGAACCTAAAGGTATTAAAGTGTTCCCTATATCGGCTGTTTCAGGCAAGGGTGTTAACGAGTTATTATGGCACGTTAATCAATTAGTTAAAGAAGCTCCTGATGATATTATAGAGTTTGAACAAGAATACTTCCCAGAATTCTCATTTGATAATGAACCATACACAGTTTCTAAATCAGAGGAAGAAGAGGGCGTATATCTTATCGAAGGTCCTAGAATTGAGAGAATGTTAGGTTACACCAACCTAGAATCTGAAAAAGGTTTCGACTTTTTTCAAAAATTTCTCAAGTCTAATGGTATATTAGATGAATTAGAAGCATTAGGAATTCAAGACGGTGA
>JAVBSN010000127.1:0-2607 GCA_031547045.1 Lachnospiraceae bacterium | reverse complement strand
GATAGGAAAAACGTTATTAAAGGTGTAGGTGTATATAGAGAAAATGTATACTGCGTAGATATAAATGCATTATTCTTAGATCAAGGTGTATACGGTGAAGGTAATAAAAAAAGTGAAGGTATAACCAATAAAAAATATTATGTGTATACTGTTGAAGATGACAAGGTAGAGAAGAAATATATAACCATAGGACGAATAGGAAAAGAAAAAGTATGGATTCTTCAAGGAATTGACAAAACCACAGAAGTATTACTTAAAAAGGAGTAGGCTATGTTAAAGTTCGTATTTGAAAAAATTATAAATAAAAAATGGATGGTTATAAGTTTATTAATAGGTGGTATTCTTCTTGTTGGTATAGCAGCATGTAATCCAATGTATGTAAATGGAGCATTACAAAAATTATTAGTTAGTAACTTAGATATTGAATATGCCAGTACTGGGGAATATCCTATTATGGTTGAATGTGGAAAATCATTTAATACAAAAGATGGGGACTATACTGAGCTAAAGAATCAATTTATTAATAAAATTAATGAAGACATCAGTATTATAGATTTAGAAGAAGTGGCAGAAATGGAATATTATCATGGACAATATTCTACATTTATTTCTGGTAAACATCCTAAAGAGAATGTTACAAAAAGTTTTATGGAATTAGGATACATAAAGAATATGGAAGATCACATTAACATTATTTCAGGAAGGATGAATACGGATAATGTTGATGAAGGAGCCTATGAAGTAATAGTTAGTGAAGCAGCATTTAATAAAAACAGCTTAGTTTTAGATGAGATAGTAACGTTGGAAACTTTAACCTATTCTGATAAAACACCAGTTAAATTAAAAATTGTAGGTATTTATGAAGCTAAGGAAAATGAATTGTTTTGGATAAAGACTCCTACAGAGTTAGACTGGCAATGTTTTTTAACAGAAAATTCATATGAAGATGTAAATAATAAATTATTTCCAAGTAAAAATACATATGGTCCAATAACTGTAGAGAAGTATGTATTATACGATTATAGTAAAATAGAATATGGGGATATATATGATATAGCCCAATCAGCACAAGAACTTGTTGAAAATAAATATACTTGTAATTTTATTAATAAGTTTAAGGATTATAGTAATGCAAAGAAGAAAATTGTATCTACAATGAATATTTTGCAAGTACCAACATTTTTCTTGCTAGCAATATTTATATATATGGTATCATCTCAAATGCTTTCAATGGAAGCTAATGAGATTGCTATGTTAAAGAGTAGAGGTGCAAGTAGAGTTCAGATTATATTTACATATCTACTTCAATCCTCCATACTAGCGGCAGTAAGTTTGGTTATAGGTATTCCGGTAGGATATATATTTTGTAAAGTAGTAGGTGTGTCTAACTCCTTTATGGAGTTTGTAGGAAGAAAAGAACTTCCTGTAAGCATTAACTTCTCTACTATTGGATATTCCTTTGTGGCAGCTTTATTCCTAATATTAGTAATGACATTACCTGTAATACCAATTTCAAAAACAACAATTGTAGAGCATAAACAAAAGAAAAATAGCAATAAAGCATTTTGGAAAAAGATATTTTTAGATATTGTATTACTTGTTTTAGCATTATATGGATATTATAATTTTAATCAACAAAAAGAAATAATAGTTAAAAAAGTAATTGAAGGCTAAGCCCTAGACCCATTATTATTCTTATGTTCATCCTTATTTATATTAAGTTGTGCAATGATTACAGTAAGAATAATTCCGTTAATAATTGGACTAATATATAGAATTGGTAAGTCAAAATGGAGTACATCTACATATACGGCATTTTTACAAATAATAAGAACTACAGATAAACAAGATTTTATTATAATATTTTTAGTATTAACTATAGCATTTGGTATATTTAATGCAAATATAGCAAGAACAATTAATATAAATGAAGAAAATAGAATATGGAATAACAACGGTACTGATTTAGTATTGAAAGAAGAATGGAAAAGCAATATAGCAATAATTAAGAGAGCAAAGTTAGATAATAAGCCCAATATACCAGCACTAGTATATGAAGAACCTGATATATGGAAGTATGAAGATGTATCAAATAATATGGAGGGAATGACAAAAGTATTTAATGAAATTGGAATCAAAGCTAGATTAACAGGAGCATCAAAAATAACCCTTGATAATGTTCAAGTTATGGGAATTAACACAAAAGAGTTTGGAGAGATAGCTTGGATGCGAGATGGGGCACTTGATAAACACTGGTATAATTATTTAAATGAGATGGCTCCATCAACAGATAACATTTTAGTATCTACAAATATGAGAGATAAATTAGGAGTAAAGATTGGAGATACTATAAGTTATACAAGATATAATGAAGTAGGGAAAATGAGTGGAACTGGTCAAGGAATAGTATGTGGTTTTGTAAACGAATGGCCAAGTTATAGTAGTCTTTATGAAAAAATAAGTAAAGATGGAAGCATTTCTTATGAAGAAAGATATTTAATTGTAGCCAACTTTGATCAAGTTATGAGTTCATTTGGTGTGACTCCTTATGAAATATGGGTAAAAAATAAGGATGATGCTCAGTACATGTATGATTATATATCTGAA
>JAVBSN010000054.1:0-51408 GCA_031547045.1 Lachnospiraceae bacterium | reverse complement strand
ATTAATCCAATAATAATAATTAAAAAAATAATAGATATAGAAATGGCTATTTTTATTTGCTTAGAATATTTTTTAAAATAAGATACCTCATTTATATTATCTGATGTTAAACCTTCAATATAATTTGCCTTGAGATGTTTTATGATATAACAATTTAATTTCATTCTATTCTTCCTTTCAATATTTGTTGTTTTCCTCGATAGTAAGTAACTCTAGCCCAATTTTCTGTCTTATTTATTATAACTGTTTTGTTACAATAAATCTTATAAAGGTTTATGAATTTTGTAGAAGTAATTTGTAAAGATTTTATTTGATATATATATAATATACTTAACAAGGAAACCGATAGCTAAAGATAAAACAGAATGTGTAAAAAAATAATTAGATATTTTATACAAACTAATATAACATGTATTAGAAAAGAAAACAATATAAAAATCAAGATAGTAGATATTTTATTTACTAGCTTTTTTATGATACAATACCCATATAATATTACATGATATATTATAATTTATCGAGACACATGAGCTATTCCATCTCGATGTACGGTATTCGACGTATATTTCAAATATGAATATGTCCTTACGTGAGCAAGCTCCCAACGGTCAATTCAATTTTGAAGTGCATAGCTCATTAAATTCAAACTTGGAGGATGTTATTATGGAATCAATGGACGATTATTTAGAAGAGATAGATAAATCTTTTAGAAAGATTGCAGAAGGAGATATGATTACAGGTACAATACTAGATATTAATGAAGATGAGATTACTCTTGATTTAAGATACTATACACAAGGAATTATACCTACATCTGAACTATCAAATGATCCTAATTTTAAGGCAATGGATGACTTAAGAATAGGCGATGAGATTACAGCTACGGTTACTAAACTTGATGATGGAAAAGGTAATATTGCACTATCTCTAAAAGAAGCTACACAAGTTCTTGTATGGGATAAACTTGTAGAACTATTTGAGAATCAGACTAAAGTTAGTGTTAAGATAAGTCAAGCTGTAAATGGTGGAGTAGTAACATATTTAGAAGGTATGAGAGCATTTATACCAGCATCCCAATTATCAACCACATATGTTGAAGACCTAGAAGAATGGGTTGGAAAAAATATTGAGGCAACTGTAATTACAGCAGATGAAAATAATAATAAATTAGTTCTTTCTTCAAAAGTAGTGGAGAAAGAAAAAGAAGATGCTAGCACTAATAAAAAGATGGCAATGATTGTACCTGGTTCTGTGTTTGAGGGAACAGTAGAATCATTAATGCCTTATGGTGCATTTGTTGCTATGGATAACGGATTAACAGGACTTGTTCATATATCAAAGATATGCCAAAAGAGAATTAAGAAACCTTCAGAAGTGTTATCACTTGGTCAGAAGGTTAAAGTAAAAGTAGTAGAAGTTAAGGATGGCAAGATAAGTCTTAGTATGAAAGAATTTGATGAATCTATTGAAGCAGTAGAGACTGATACTATAGAAGAGTTTAACTATGTTTGTGAAGAAGATACATCAACAACTGCATTCGGAGCAATTTTTGCTAATATAAAATTAGATAACTAAAATAAAGGAAACAGTTATGAGCAATATAATAAATATTATTGATAAATTAAAGACTGAACAAATGTTATATAAATCTGAATTTAAGCTACTACTTGAAGGTTTAGATGAAGAGTCTTCTAAATATTTGTATGAGCAGGCAAGGGAAGTTGCTGACAGCATTTTTAGCAATAATATATATGTGCGAGGATTAATAGAATTTACAAACTATTGTAAAAATGACTGTTACTATTGTGGTATAAGGGCAGGTAATAAGAATGCAGATAGATATAGGCTTAGTAAGGAACAGATATTGGATTGTGCTAAGCAAGGATATGAATTAGGATTTAGGACATTTGTACTTCAAGGTGGAGAAGATATGTCTTATAGTGATGAGGCCATAGTTGATATTGTAAGTAGTATTCATAGTGAATATGAAGATACGGCAATTACATTATCAATCGGTGAGAGAAGTTATGAATCATATAAGAAGTATTTTGATGCAGGTGCTGATAGATATTTATTGAGGCATGAGACAGTTAATGAAGAACATTATAATAAACTCCATCCTAATATTTTAAATATATCTAATAGGGTTAAATGCTTAGAAAATCTAAAAGAAATAGGTTATCAAGTTGGAACAGGAATTATGGTAGGTTCACCATATCAGACAACAGATAATATAATAGAAGATTTAATGTTTATAAAAGAATTCAAACCTCATATGGTTGGAATTGGACCGTATATTGCTCATAAGGATACACCTTTTGCAGGTATGAAAAATGGAACTTTGGAGCTTACGTTAAGACTATTATCAATAATAAGGCTTATGTTACCAGAGGTTCTAATACCATCAACAACAGCTCTTGGTACAATAGATCCAAAGGGGCGTGAACTAGGAATACTTGCAGGAGCAAATGTAGTTATGCCTAATCTGTCACCAACGGATGTTAGGGAAAAATATATGTTATATAATAACAAAATATGCACTGGGGATGAAGCGGCAGAGTGTAAAAATTGTTTGGATTTGCGTCTTCAATCAATAGGGTATAAAATAGTGATAGATAGAGGCGACCATATGAAGTGGAATCGCAATTAGATAATAGAAAGAAGGATTAAGATGTACGACGTTAAGTCAAAAGTAGCAGAGGAGTTTATAGATAATGGGGAGATTTTAGAATCTATAAAATATGGTGAAGATAACAAAAATAATATATCACTTATTAAAGATATTATTGCTAAGGCAAGGGAGTACAAAGGAATATCACATAAAGAAGCAATGGTGTTATTAGAATGTGATAATGAAGAGTTAAATGCAGAAATATTTACTCTTGCAAAAGAGATAAAAGAAAAATTTTATGGCAATAGAATAGTAATGTTTGCACCCTTATATTTATCAAATTATTGTGTGAATGGCTGTGTATACTGTCCATATCATTTAAAAAACGAACATATAGCACGTAAGAAATTATCTCAAGAGGAGATAAGAAAAGAAGTTATAGCACTTCAAGATATGGGACACAAAAGACTTGCACTTGAAACAGGGGAAGACCCAGTTAATAATCCTATAGAATATGTGTTAGAAAGCATTAAAACCATATATAGCATTAAGCATAAAAATGGTGCAATAAGAAGAGTAAATGTAAACATTGCTGCAACTACTGTTGAAAATTATGAGAAGTTAAGAGATGCAGGAATAGGAACATATATATTATTCCAAGAAACATATAATAAAGAAAATTATGAGCTTCTTCATCCAACAGGTCCTAAGCATAATTATGCATATCATACAGAGGCTATGGATAGAGCAATGGAAGCAGGAATAGATGATGTAGGTATAGGTGTATTATTTGGACTTAATATGTATAAATATGATTTTGCAGGATTGTTAATGCATGCAGAACATTTAGAGGCATCATGTGGAGTTGGCCCTCATACAATTAGTATTCCTAGAATAAGACCAGCAGAAGATATAGATACAGCAGATTTTAAGGATGCAATAACAGATGAATTATTTGAGAAGATAGTTGCAGTTATAAGAATAGCAGTTCCTTATACAGGAATGATTATATCTACCAGAGAGTCACAGGCAACAAGAGAAAAAGTATTAAGCTTAGGTGTGTCTCAGATTAGTGGAGGTTCTAGAACTAGTGTAGGTGGATATGTGGAAGAGGAGAAAGAAAACTCTGCTCAATTTGATGTAAACGATACTAGAACTTTAGATCAGGTTGTAAATTGGTTACTTAGTCTAGGATATATACCAAGTTTTTGTACAGCTTGTTATAGAGAAGGAAGAACAGGCGATAGATTTATGCAACTTGTAAAGAGTGGACAAATAGCTAACTGTTGTCAACCTAATGCACTTATGACATTGAAAGAATATCTTGAAGACTATGCCACAGCAGATACTAAAGCAAAAGGTGAGATAGTAATTACTGAAGAACTAGAGAATATTACTAATGCAATAGTTAAGGAAAAGGCTATTAGGTATATTGAGGAACTAGTACATGGGGAAAGAGATTTCAGGTTTTAATTAAGGAGGAGATGGTGTTATGAGTTTAGATTCAACCCCGAGATCAAATCAGTTGCACATAGGCATATTTGGAAGAAGAAATAGTGGTAAGTCATCATTGATTAATGCTATTACTAACCAAAATATATCACTTGTTTCAGATGTTTTAGGAACAACCACTGACCCAGTATATAAGACTATGGAAATCTACGGCATAGGGCCTTGCATATTTATTGATACTGCAGGTATTGATGATGAAGGTGATTTAGGTTATATGCGCGTTGAGAAGACAAAAGCAGCTATTGATAAGACTGATATAGCAATTGTTGTTTGTGTAAGTGATGATATATCAGAAGAAATGCAATGGATTGAAATACTAAAACTAAAAAATACACCATTTATAGTAGTTGTAAATAAGGCAGATTTATTAGGTAATGTAACCTATATAGAAGACAAGATTAAAAATACTTTAGGTGTTGCGCCTGTTGTTGTAAGTGCAATTAATAGAACTGGCATAGAAGATGTAATGGATAGAATTATAGAAGATATGCCAAAAGAATTTGAGAAAACAAGCATTGTAGGGGATTTAGTAAAAGAGGGGGATGCAGTATTACTTATTATGCCTCAAGATATTCAAGCACCGCGTGGCAGACTTATATTACCACAAGTTCAAGTTATAAGGGATTTACTTGATAAAAAATGTATTGTTACATCAGTAACTACAGATAAGATGGATATGGCATTAAATAACATGGTTAATCCACCAAAATTGATTATAACTGATTCACAAGTATTTGATATTGTATATGAAAAGAAACCTGTTGATAGTTTGTTAACTTCATTTTCGGTTCTATTTGCAGCCTACAAGGGTGATATTGATTATTATATAGAAGGTGCACTTACAATTGATAAACTTAATGAAGATTCTAGAGTTTTAATAGCAGAGGCTTGTACTCATGCCCCTCTTACAGAAGATATAGGCAGAGAAAAGATACCTATGATGTTAAAAAAAATAGCAGGTGATGGTATTAAGATTGATATGGTAAGTGGAGCAGATTTTCCTAAAGACTTAACAAAGTATGATTTGGTAATTCAATGTGGTGCATGTATGTTTAATAGAAAATATGTAATGAGTAGAATAGATTTAGCTAGAGAACAAAAAGTGGCTATGACTAATTATGGAATAGCCATAGCCAAAATAAAAGGCATATTAGATAAAGTATCAATCCTTTAATTTGAATCCACTAGTTGAGGATGTAGAAGTTGTATTTTGTGAATCACTATTATATGAATACTTGTCATATGAATATGGATTATCAGAAGATTCCTGTTTTGTAGGAGGCGCTTCAAATACAATATCATCAGTAGGAACAACATAAGATGATGGATTAGGATTATAGTTGTTAACTGATTCAGTGCTATTAAAGTTATTATAAGAAGGTACATATGCATCTTGATTGTATGTATCTTCTTTTTTTACTTGTGCTATATATATGTATACAGTAATAAATAGTATAGCCATAAAGAATACAGGACCGTTTGTTAATGATGTAATAAGCACTAGCATAATTCTTGAAAGTATTTTCCAAAAAGCAGCAATATATATGCCCATTGCATAGTGTTCACCAAATGTATATGAAGTGTCAGTCAACGCACCTGCTATTTTTCCGATTATTGCAAAGAGTAAGCCAGTGACAAAGTAAGCAATTGTAAAGTATAGGAAAGCAAAAACCATGATTATCAAAAATATATAAAATAAGAATTTAGCAAAATAGTCACCTATATTGTTGTTATCTAAATAGTCTATTTCTAATATAGAGCACAGGTCTTTAACAGATAATTCAGTTGCTTTACCATAGTCATAACTTATTATATTTGTTTCACTAATCATTATAATTTGATTGGCAGATATGGAATATTGATTAACTAAAGAAGTTATATCTTTATTCGAAAAAGATTTAACCGATGTATCAATGTACAGTGCAGCATCATCTGACTGAGTAAAAACTTGCTTTTCAACATAGATAGTATTATTGCTAATCTCAAAAGCTGGTAAATCCTTAAAAAATTCTTTGAATGAATCATCATTAGCAAGATTTATACCAGGTATTAACCAAGTGATAGCAGCATTAATAAGAGAAATTGTTAAAACAAATAACAATATTTTTCCAAAGCCCTGCTTTCTTAGGCGTGAGTACATAGATGGTTTAACAAGCCCGCCAAAAGCCATGCCAAACTGTTTGAAAATACCGATTCTTTCAATCATAAAAAATCCTCCCCATTGTGTATAGAATTATCATTTATAATGATACCAATAGTTTTATAATAAAGCAATAAAAAGTAGAAAAAAATGTTAAATATATAAAAAATACTTTTAAATTGATAAATTATTAATTGAGGAGTACAATAAACTGAATAATCATATGTGAAAAATAATATAAATCAAAAGAAAAATATAAGAATCTAGAAACAAGAGGTGTAGTATGTATAGAGAAATAGCAAAATTAGTATTATATAGAGATTTAGGCGATAATAGTATTCTTCATAACGTAAGCAATATTTTTGAAGACTATGATTTGAATAGAGAAAACAAAGCAGATTTAGTTACAAGAATATATGGAGAGATAAAGAGAATATTAGATTTAGCAACAGGATATGGATTCGATAAAAACTTGTGGCATAATTATTTAACATTTATATTAATTACAAATGAGAATCCATTTAGTTTAACTTGTGAAAAGGTTGGAGCTAATGATGGTTCGGTTAATCATTTTGCTAAAAGTGATTTTAAAATATTTAAAAAATTATTTGATTATGATTTTTCCAAGATAGAGAAGGATTTAGAAATAGATTGTTTTACAACTATATCTAATTATAAGTCTATTGAAAAAAAAGAAAGAATGTACAATAAGAACGTAAGTGATAAGGTTAGAAAACTCAGCGAAGAAATTGAAAAAGCTAATAATGAAGATGACATATTTGAATTAGTTACAGCATTTTATAAGGCTTATGGCGTTGGAATGTTTGGACTTAACAAGGCGTTTAGAATAAAGCACTTAGGTGAAAGTCATATAGAATTTATACCTATTAATAATACTGATAAAGTGGTGTTAGATGATCTAATAGGATATGAGATTCAGAAGAAAAAACTTATAGATAATACAGAAGCCTTTGTAAATGGTAGAAGAGCCAATAATGCATTACTATTTGGAGATAGTGGTACTGGAAAGTCAACAAGTATTAAGGCAATCATTAATGAATATTATGATCAAGGGCTTAGAATGATTGAAATATATAAACATCAATTTGTGGATTTATCTACAGTAATTGCAGAGATTAAGAATCGTAATTATAGATATATAATATATATGGACGACTTATCTTTTGAAGAATTTGAGACAGAATACAAATTTCTTAAAGCAGTTATTGAAGGTGGGGTAGAGACAAAACCAGACAATGTACTTATATATGCTACATCAAATAGAAGACACATAATTAAAGAGACTTGGAAAGATAGAAATGATGTTGAAAATGTAAATGGAATGCATAAGTCAGATACTATGCAAGAAAAATTGTCTTTAGTAAATAGATTTGGTGTTACTATTAGTTTCTCAAAACCATCTCAAAAAGAATTTTTTGAAATAGTAGTAGGGTTAGCAAAGAAATATCCAGAGATTACTTTATCTGATGAAGAATTAATGGCAGAAGCAAATAAGTGGGAGCTAAGTCATGGTGGAATTTCAGGTAGAACAGCACAGCAATTTATTAACTATTTAGCAGGAATTAAAGAATAGGAGAATTATATTGAGAGTATTATTAGCTGCTATAAATGCAAAATATGTTCACTCTAATCTAGCAGTGTATTCTCTTGCAGCATATTCAAGAGATACTGGGGCAGATATTAAAATAGGTGAATATACAATAAATAATAATAGGGATAATATTTTACAAGCAATATATGAAGAGAAGGCAGATGTAGTTGCATTCTCCTGTTATATTTGGAATATAGAATATGTATATTCAGTTGCAAAAGAACTTAAGAAAATATCACCTTCAACTAAGATATGGTTAGGCGGTCCAGAAGTATCCTATGATGCAAATGAAGTTTTAGAAAAATGGAATTTTGTAGATATTATACTTCAAGGTGAAGGCGAGGAAACTTTTAAAGAGCTAATTGAATTATATGATAATATAGGAAAAAATGTTAGAAGGGATGACTTAAAGAATATTAAAGGCATTTCTTATAAGAATAATGATAACAATATAATTCAAAATGAAATTCGCCAATTATTGGACATGGACACATTACCTTTTGTATATGATAATATAGATGATTTTCAAAATAGAATTATCTATTATGAGACAAGTAGAGGTTGTCCTTTTTCCTGTAGTTATTGCTTATCATCAATTGATAAAAGTGTAAGATTTAGAAGTTTAGATATAGTTTATAAGGAACTTCAATATTTTCTAGATAATAAAGTTAAGCAAGTTAAATTTATTGATAGAACATTTAATTGTAGCAATAGTCATTCAAGAGGAATATGGCAATATATCTTAGATAATGATAATGGAATTACTAATTTTCATTTTGAAGTATCTTCAGATTTATTAGAGGAAGAAGATTTTAATATATTAAGACATATGAGAGCTGGTCTTATTCAACTTGAAATAGGTCTTCAATCAACTAATGTTAAGGCAATTAAAGAAATTAGAAGAACTATGAATATTAGTAAGCTGGAAAATGCATTAGAGACTGTTAATAATATGAATAATATTCATCAGCATTTAGATTTAATAGCAGGACTTCCATACGAGGATTACAGTAGCTTTAAAAAATCATTTAATGATGCCTATAAACTTGCTCCTGAACAATTGCAATTAGGTTTTCTTAAAGTGTTAAAGGGTTCATACATATATGAAAATAGAGAAAATTATGGGCTTATATATCATGATTATCCACCATATGAAATTATGGCAACAGATTGGATAAGTTATAATGAAATACTTAATTTAAAAGCAGTAGAAGAAGTTTTAGAGGTGTATTATAACAGTAGTCAATTTAAGAATACCATATTGTATTTAGAAAGTTTTTATAATGAACCATTTGATTTTTATAATGACATTGGCAAATACTATGAGAAAAATAATTTGTTTGGAATTCAACATAAAAGAATAGCAAGATATGAGGTTTTAATTGAATTTGCAAAAGAAAGGCTTGTTGATTGTAATATAGAATTGCTGAATGAATTGTTAACTTATGATATATATTTAAGAGAAAATATTAAAAATAGGCCAGAATGGTCAATGAGTTTAGATAAATATAAAAATGATTTTAAACAATTCTTTATAAATGGTGGAAATCAAGAATTAGATTTAAAGACAAATATTGCAGACTATGATTCAAAACTATCAGCAAGAGCAATGCACATTGAACCTATTAGTAAAGAAGCACTTAAATATATTGATAATAATATTGTTGTTAATAATCATATAGTTTTCGGAGTATTTGATTATGATAACAGAAATCAGCTAAATAATGATGCAACAGTTAGGTTTATAGAACAGCTATAATTGCTTTCAAATAGGAGTTACACTATGGGAAGAAAAAAAGAAGATGTACAAAAGATAATAGATATTTTAAATGCTACATATGGTACAGAATATGTATGTTATCTTAATCATGAAAATGCATGGCAATTACTAATTGCCACTATGCTTAGTGCTCAATGCACAGATGCTAGGGTAAATGTTGTTACGAAAGAATTATTTGTTAAATATCCAACAGTAGAAGCATTTTCAAATGCAGATATTAAGGAATTAGAGAAGGATATATATTCAACAGGATTCTATAAAAATAAAGCGAAAAATATAATTGCTTGTACCAAAACCTTAATGGAAAAGTATAATGGAGAAGTTCCTAAGACAATAGAAGAATTGACAGGATTGGCTGGGGTAGGAAGAAAAACTGCAAATGTTATAAGAGGAAATATATATCACGATTCGAGTATAGTAGTTGATACTCATGTTAAGCGAATATCTAGAAAATTAGGGCTTACTAAAAATGAAGATCCAGAAAAAATAGAATATGATTTGATGAAGACATTACCGAAAGAGCAATGGATATTATATAATATTCAAGTTATTGCACATGGAAGGAATATATGTATAGCAAGAAACCCTAAATGTGATATATGTCCATTATATGATTTATGCAAGACAAGATCATAAGATAGATTTTTAACAAAAATTTAATTAAAATGTAATAATAAATATGGTTGTAACATCTTGATATAACTAAGAATCTTTGATATTATTTAGGTTGTTGATAATTGTGGCTTTTGATAGACTAGTAAGTTGATTAGCACTATCAATTAGAGAATTATATTTATCTACTTGATTAGTATTATGGTATATATTTGCCAGTAAGGTATAATGAGCTGTAATATCTGTGCCGATAGATATTCCATATTCAAGAACAGTACAAGCTTCTGTTACATAGCCATAGTCATAGAGTTTATTAGCCCATTGATATAGGTATCTTACAAGTAGTGTATAATTTTCATCACAAGAAGATAATATAGGTAGATTAGCAGGACCATACTCAAGTTTAAGTTGGGTATTGCTTATTCCACCAAGATTTAATATTTTTTTCCCATCCATACTAAGAAGCTGTTTTTCCGTATTAATTACATCTTCTTTAGAGCATATATTTATTGGAAGATTATTATAGGGAATCTTAATATATTGAAGATGAGATATATCAGCTTTCCTAGTTTGATTAGCTTTGGATTCATCAGCCCAGAAATTTTTAGAATTATTTTCTGATATACGTTTAGATTTATTAATGTTGTGTTTAATAACTAATGCAAATATTGTAAGTGATGCTATAAATATAAATATCATAAATATATCCTTTCAGAAAAGAGGTGTAGTATAATGTTTAATTTTAATAATAAAAAGACTCAAAGAATCTTTGCTGGAGTTATCGCTTTTGTAATGATAGCAGCAATGCTTATTGGACTATTAGCTGGTTTTTAAAATTACTGTAAATAAAATATACAAAAACATAGCTTTTTTGTCAATTTAATTAGTAGATATTGACAGTATCATTTTTATTAATTGCATTGTAGAATAATAATGATATATTATCGTACATATTATTGGAAAATATTTAAAATATAGATAAATACATTTGGAGAGGTTGTTAATATGAAGAGGAAATTAACATTTGGTATATTGGGACTAGCATTATGTTGTATGGTAGTTGCGCCAGTAATGAAAAAAGTAAATGCAGAAACAGGCGAAGGAACAATATATACAGGTATATATATAGATGGCGTAGATGTTAGTGGGCTTACTGTTGATGAAGCATATGAAGTATATGAAGAACATGTTGAAGAACTAAGAGAATATGATCTAGTACTTACAACAGCCAATGGAGAATATAAGATTCCCTTAAGTGAAATAGGATTAAGTGTATCATTAGACGATGCTGTAGAAGAAGCTTATAACTATGGAAGAAAAGGTAATATATTAAAGAGATATAAAGAGATAAATACAATTAAGAATGAAAATGTTGTACTTACTCCAGAAAAAGTTCTTGATCCAGAGCTTTTAGTTGCGGCAGTGGATGAAAAAGAGAGTGATATAGTAGTACAACCTAAGAATGCAGAGTTATCAAGAAGAGATGGCAAGTTTTATTGTGAGCCAGGTATAGTAGGAATAGGTCTTAAAAAAGATGAAACTATAGAAGCTATTAATAAGGCTGTTAATGAAGAATGGATAGGCGAAGATTTAATCGTTGAAGCCGTTGTTGAGGAAACTCAACCTAAGTATACAGAAGCAGATTTTCAATCAGTTACAGATGTATTAGGAACATGTAATACTCCATATAATGGACCAGCGGGAAGAGATGCAAATCTAGCAAATGGTGCAAGTAAGATTAATGGTACAGTATTACTTCCAGGTGAACAATTTAATATGTATGAAACAGTTTCACCATTTACAGAGGCAAATGGATATAAAGAAGCAGGTCAGTATTCAGACGGAGAACTTGTTCCAGGACTTGGTGGAGGTATTTGTCAAGTATCAACAACTCTTTATAATGCAGCATTAAAAGCTGAGATGGAAATAAATGAGAGATATTGTCATTCGCTTTCAGTATCATATGTAGATAAATCATTTGATGCGGCTATAGCAAGTACATATAAGAACTTTAGATTTACAAACAATACTGAATATCCAGTGTACATAGAGGGTTATGCCAGTGGTGGAATAATAAAGTTTACTATATATGGACATGAGACTAGACCATCAAATAGAACAATAAAGTTTGTAAGTAAGATTTTATCAACAATTGAGCCACCAGCAGATGTAGAGACAATTGATCCAACAATGCCAGTAGGATATAGAAAGAAAGATCAAAGTGCTCATACAGGATATGTGGCAGAAATGTGGAAAGAAATATATATAGATGGTGTTTTAAAAGAATCCATAAAAATAAATAGTAGTACATATAATGCTACACCTAATAAGTATACAATAGGACCACCAGAACCAGAGACACCTGTAGTGCCAGAGACACCTGTAACGCCGCCAGAAACACCTATTACAGAGGAGCCAGCAACAACAGATACGGCAACTGAGCAAACTGGTGCATAGAAAGATATTTGCAATGAGAAAAGGTAAATTAAGAGAACCACAATTAAAACGTTCGGTTCTTAGAATAGCGAAAAAGAGAATAGATAATATTATTCCAGCATTATCAATAGGTATGGATAGTGCAAGAATATCAACACATAAAGACATAGCAACTGCTATGTCTTTATGTGATATTAATATTGATAATATAGAGATAATAGCAGTTAATAGAGCAATGGATAATCTTATATCTGGTGGCGCAATGCCTATTGGATTTATGATTAATATATTATTGCCAGAAAAGACAGAAGAATATGTTGTTAGAGATATAATGAAAAGTTTAGAGGAATATGCTAGTATTTATAATCTTCAGATTATGGGAGGACATACAGAATTCCTTGCTACAATAAATAGGCCTATAATAACAGTAACAGCTTATGGAGAAATAGATAAGAATAGAATAGTTTCAGTAAAGAATATAAAGCCTAATCAAGATATTGTTATGACAAAATGGGCAGGATTAGAAGGTAGTGGAATTATTGCTAAGTTAAAATATGATGAACTTATAAGTAAGTATCCTAAGCATTATATAGATAGCGCTGTGTCTATTATAGATTATATTTCTACAATACCAGAAGCATTTGCATTAAAAGAAGCAGATATTACAGCTATTCATGATGTATCATCAGGAGGAGTATTTGCAACTTTATGGGAGTTATCAGTAGAGAGCAATGTAGGTATAGAAGTGGAACTAAAGGATATACCTATAAAGCAAGAGACTATAGAAGTATGTGAATATTTTAATCTTAATCCATATATGTTAAGAGGTAACGGTAGCTTAATTATTGTATGTGATAATGGAGAAGATATAGTAAATACATTGCAAGAAGCAGGAATAAGTAGTAGTATAGTAGGAAAAACAACTAGTAGTAATGATAAGGTTGTATTAATTGAAGATGAGAAAAGATTTCTTACACCACCAAAAGGTGATGAAATACAAAAAGTTCTATAGAATGGAGGAGAAGTTTTATGAGAACAAAAATACTTAATCTGATTGAAAAAGACAGTAAACTTGAGGTTAAAGATATAGCAGCCATGTTGGGTGTAGATGAGGCAGCAGTCGCCGGTGAGATAGCCGCGATGCAGGCTGACAATATAATTTGCGGCTATCATACAATGATTAATTGGGATGAAACTGATGAAGAAAGAGTTACCGCATTGATTGAAGTAAAAGTTACACCAGGACGTGGAGATGGTTTTGACAAGGTTGCTGAGAGAATATATAATTTTGAAGAAGTGACATCATTATACCTAATGTCTGGTGGTTTTGATATAACAGTTATAATTGAAGGTAAGACACTTAAGGAAGTGGCTAGGTTTGTTTCAAGTAAACTAGCTCCTATGGAATCTGTTATAAGTACTTCAACACATTTTGTACTTAAGAAATATAAAGAACATGGTACAAAGCTGGTAACCGAGAAGAAGAGTGAAAGGTTGGTTGTTACAGCATGAGGAATCCATTATCCAATAAGGTGGTTACTATTAAACCATCAGGAATTAGAAAATTTTTTGATATAGTTAGTGAAATGCCAGAGGCTATAAGTCTTGGTGTTGGTGAGCCTGATTTTGACACCCCATGGAATGTTAGAGAAGAAGGAATATATTCTTTGGAAAAAGGTAGAACATTTTATACTTCAAATGCAGGACTTATAGAGTTAAGAAAAGAATTATGTGACTATTATAGAAGAAGATATAATGTTTCTTATAATCATGTTAAAGAAAGTATAATTACAGTAGGTGGTAGTGAAGGAATAGATATAGCACTTAGAGCTATGATTAATCCAGGTGATGAGGTGATTATACCAGAGCCTTCATATGTATCATATGTACCTTGTGTAGAGTTGGCAGGAGGAGTTCCGATTACTATTTCTCTTAAAAATGAGAATCAATTTAGACTAACAGCAGAGGAACTAGAAGATGCAATAACTGATAAATCTAAGATATTAATATTATCATTTCCTAATAATCCGACTGGTGCAATTATGGAGAAAAAAGATTTAGAGGTTATTAGAGAAGTTATATTAAAGCATGATTTAATAGTAATATCAGATGAAATATACGCAGAATTAACATATAGTAGTGACCATGTAAGTATTGCATCTCTTCCAGATATGAAAGAGAGAACAATAGTTATAAATGGTTTTTCAAAAGCATATGCAATGACAGGTTGGAGATTAGGTTATGCGTTAGGACCAGATATTATAATAGAGCAAATGACTAAGATTCATCAATTTGCTATTATGTGTGCACCTACAACTAGTCAGTATGCAGCATTAGAAGCTGTTAAGAATTGTGATAAAGATATTGAACATATGAGAGAGTCATATGACCAAAGAAGAAGATTTTTAATGAAGCTATTAGAAGAGATGAATCTTCCTTGTTTTGAACCTTATGGAGCTTTCTACATATTCCCTTGTATTAAAGAGTTTGGTATGACTTCAGATGAATTTGCAACAAGACTTCTTAAGGAAGAAAAGGTTGCAGTAGTACCAGGTACAGCATTTGGTGATTGTGGCGAAGGCTTCCTAAGAATATCATATGCATATTCAATAGAGGAATTAAAAGAGGCTATGGGACGTATTAATAATTTTATAGAAAGACTTAGAAATAAGTAGACATAGGAGAATTGACAGATGATTAATATTGTATTACATGAACCTGAGATGCCTATGAATACTGGAAATATTGGTAGAAGTTGTGTGGCAGCAGGGGCAAGACTTCATCTAATAGAACCTATGGGATTTCGTATAAATGATAAAACAGTTAAGAGAGCTGGTCTTGATTACTGGGATAAACTAGATGTTACTATATATAATGATTATGAGGATTTTCTAAGGAAGAACCCTAATGCAAAGATATATATGGCAACAACAAAGTCTAGACAAACATATGTTGATGTTAATTATGAGGAAGATTGTTATATTATGTTTGGTAAAGAAAGTGCAGGAATACCAGAAGAGATATTACTTGATAACAAAGGAACCTGTATTAGAATACCAATGTTACCAGATATACGTTCTCTTAATTTATCAAATTCAGTAGCAATTGTATTATATGAAGCCTTAAGACAAAATGAATTTAAAGAATTTCAATTAGAAGGAAATCTTCATAATTATGAATGGTAATATAATAAAAGAAGGTAATAGGATTAGTTCCTATTACCTTCTTTTGGTCTAGTAAGTGAAAATATAAATTCTGTACCTACACCTTCTGTACTTATTAAGTTTATGTTTTCGCCATGTGCTTTAATTATTTCTTTAGTAATAGATAATCCAAGACCAGTACCTTGTTTATCTCTTCCTCTAGATGGGTCAGTTTTATAAAATCTTTCCCATACATTTTTTTGTTTATCCTTTTCAATACCAGTACCTTGATCTTTAACTGCAATAAAAATCTTCTCATTTTTCTCAGTTACTTCAATAGTTATAGCAGAATTTTTAGGACTAAATTTAATTGCGTTATCAACAAGGTTATATATAACCTGTTGAATTTTTGCCTTATCAGCATATGCAATAGTATTTTCAGCTTTTACATTAAGTTTGAATTGAATAGACTTTTGTTCTACACGACCTTCAAAAGTATTAGTAGTATCTTTGATAATATCCACTATATTAAAATTAGTCTTTTTAAGTATAGGGCCATAGGTATCAAAATTATTTAATTCAAGTAGGCCTGATGTTAATTTGGTAAGTCTATTTGATTCAGATAATACAATGTTTAAATATTTATCATACATTTCTGGAGGGATGGTACCATCAATTATAGCTTCAATGTATCCCTTTATAGAAGTAAGTGGTGAGCGAAAATCATGAGATATATTTGCAATAAAGTTCTTTCTATATTCATCTAACTTGCTTAAGTCGCTAGCCATACATTCAAGTGAGTTTGCCAATTCACCAATTTCATCATTTCTAGAAATATTTATAGTAGCATCAAAATTACCTTTAGAATATTCTTTAGCAGTTGCATTTATCTTAGCTAGAGGGAGTAATACTCTGCTTGATAAAAATGCCAATAGTACAAATGAAACTATAATAATTGCTAAGAAGGGAAAATATGTTATTGTAAATATATCTGATTGTATTGTATCTAGTTCTGTTATAGAGGTATGTAAAAGTATATACCCTTGCAGTTCAGTATCTGAATAAATAGGTATCCCTATAGATATCATATCAGAGGCAAAAATATCATAAAATGTGCCAGTCATGGTAAATGAATTGCCTAAAATATTTTTAGAATCTAAATCAAATAGATTGTCCGGTAAATAAGCATAGTGATCTTTGTTAGACACAGCAATTATTTTACCATCTGCATTGGCATACCATACAGATACGTTAAGATACTCTTCAAACTCGTTAAATCTAGAAGTAAGATAATCAGCACTATTTGTGCCTGCAATATAGTTTATTACTGATTGTTGTGCAACTAGTTCAGCTTCATTTAATAAGTTACTTTGCTTTTCTTTTATTAAAGTAGATTTAGTAGAATAAGTAGTATAGGCTACTAATAAAATAAAAACACTAACAATTACCAAAAAGAAACCTAGAAATATTTTATCAAAAAAGGTTTTTCTCATAATATTATTTCACCTCGAATTTGTAACCTACGCCCCATACGGTTGATAATGCCCAATTATTATTTTCAGGAAGTTTTTCTCTAAGACGTTTAATGTGAACGTCGACAGTTCTTGTATCACCAGCATATTCATAACCCCATAATTTATCTAGTAATTGTTCTCTTGTAAATACTTGATTAGGTCTCTTTGCTAAATAGTATAGTAGTTCTAATTCCTTTGGTGGCATATCAAGACTGGAATCTTGATACTGTACTGTATAATTGGATATATTAATAATTAAATCATAATATTCTACAAATTCTCCAGTGTGAGAAGCGGATATAGATTTAGGGGATGAATTAGTATCTGCATTAGGAAGAGGTTGATACCTTCTTAATACGGCTCTAACTCGGGCAACAAGTTCATTTGAATCAAAAGGTTTAATTATATAATCGTCAGCACCTATTTTAAGTCCTAGTACCTTGTCAAATATTTCTCCTTTTGCAGAAAGCATAATTATAGGAACATTACTGCTTTTTCTGATTTCAGAGCATACTTCATAACCATCAATACCAGGAAGCATAATATCTAATAATATTAGATTTGGACAATAAGTTTTACTTTCTTCAATTGCTGATTCTCCATCGTATACTATTTTTGTATCAAAACATTCTTTAACTAAATATAGAGATATAAGTTCTGCAATATTTTCATCATCATCTACAATAAGTATTTTTTGCTTGTCCATAAATGTACCCCATTCTTTCTAAAACTATTATTTATAATTCAACAATTGTAACACCAGCGTCTCCTTCGCCAAATTCACCCAGCCTATAAGATTTAACATTTTTTTGCTTTTTGAGATAAGCATGAATCGCATTTCTAAGTGCGCCAGTTCCTTTTCCATGAACAACTCTTACAGTCGTTAGATTAGAAATATAAGCATCATCAAGATATTTTTCTAATTCAGAAATTGCTTCGGCAGTAGTAAGTCCAAGTAAATTAATCTCAGGTTTTATAGTAGCTGCTTTTACAAGGGTACTACTATTAGAAGTTCTTGAATTAGAGAATTTCTTAAATGTCTCTTTACCACTAGTTGGATCCACTGTTATCTCTAAATCTTTAATATTAACAAGACTTTTTAATATTCCCATAGTTACATACAAGTCGCCTTTTTGGTTTGGTAGAGAATTAACAGTACCAGTAGTGCCAAGGGTTAATACCTTAACTGTATCACCAAGATGAAAATCACTAGCCTTATGCTTAGCTGTTCTATTAGGCGCTTTGTACTCTAATTCACCACTAACTTTGTTAAGTTTTGTTCTAACCTTGCTACGTTCTTCTTCAAGAGTTTTGTTATTAGCTTTGTTAGGGTTCTTAATCCATTTATTATATTTTCTGATAGTATCATCAGCAAATTCTTTTGCTTCCTCTAGTATATCACGAGCTTCTTCTTTAGCTTGTCTAATAAGTTCAGCTTTTTTTGCATCTAAATCTTCTTGTTTAGAAGATAATTTAGTCTTTAATTCTAACATTTCGGCTTTATAGTTCTCAATCTCAGCTTTTTCAACTTCTACAGCTAGTTTGCTCTTTTCTAAATCGCTAATAAGAGTTTCAAAATCTATGGTGCTACTATCTATTTGGGTCTTAGCATTTTCAATTATATAATCAGGTAGTCCAAGTTTCTTAGAAATTGCAAATGCATTTGATTTACCAGGAATACCTATTAATAATTTATAAGTAGGTCTAAGAGAGGTAAGGTCAAATTCGCAACAAGCATTTTCAATGCCATCAGTTGACAGTGCAAATGTTTTAAGTTCGCTATAATGTGTGGTTGCCATACATCTTATGCTTTGTGAGTTAAGATGATTAAGTATAGCAATAGCAAGTGCTGCTCCTTCAATAGGGTCAGTACCTCCACCAAGCTCATCAAATAATACAAGGGTAGATGAGTTTGCTTTCTCAAGAATTGATACAATCTTAGTCATATGTGATGAAAATGTACTTAAGCTCTGCTCAATACTTTGTTCGTCACCAATATCTGCAAATACGTCGGTAAATACTGATAGTCGAGAACCTTCAAAGGCAGGAATATGGAGGCCAGATTGTCCCATTAGTGTAAATAGACCTAGAGTTTTTAGTGAAACTGTCTTACCACCTGTATTTGGGCCTGTAATAATAAGCATTGAATAATCTTCGCCTAAACGGATGTCAATAGGAACAACTTTGTGTTTATCTAATAATGGGTGGCGACCTTGCTTAATATTTATAATACCATCAGTATTAAATATTGGCTCACTTCCATTGTATGATTTGGCGAAACCTGCTCTTGCAAATATAAAATCAAGATTAGTAAGGATCGCAACGTCGGCTCTTATAGTGTCTAGTTCAAATGATACTTGATTACTTAAATCAGTTAATATTTTATCTATCTCAATTAGTTCTCTATTTTCTAACTCTTTAAGTTCGTTGTTAAGATTAACTACGGCCATTGGCTCTATAAATACTGTAGAGCCGGAAGAAGATTGATCGTGAATCATACCAGGAAAAAGTCCTTTGTATTCTTGCTTAACAGGAATACAATATCTACCATTACGCATTGTTACAATAGCATCTTGTAGCATGGCTCTATTGTTTTGAGAATTGACAACAGAGATAAGTTGGTTGTGAATCTTATCATTTGTAAGTTTAATTGTTTTTCTAATATCTTTTAAAGCTCTTGATGCATCATCAGCTATTTCTTCCTCTGAAAGTATACATCTTCTAATCTCTCTAAGTAGTGATTCTAGGGGAATAAGTTCAGCAAAGCTACCATCAAGAGTATCAGGTACATGCTCCTCACTAAGATTTTCGCCATATTGCTTTACAGAACTTGCAGTTGCTAAAACTCTTGCTATATCTAGTAATTCAGTAGTAGTAAGTGAAGCCTCAACTTCAAGACGTTTTAGGGAAGCGCCAATATCGGTTAATCCCATAAATGAAACACCACCATGTTTGTATATACGACTTAGAGCATCTCTAGTCTCTTCTTGCATAGATGTAATTTCTGTAATATTTGTATTTGGAGAAAGAGAATGACAAAGAGCCTTGCCCATTGGTGAAGAAGCAAAGCCTGTAAGCATATCTATTATTTTATTGTATTCTAATATTTTAAGTGACCTGTTGTCCATGAGTACTGCCTTTCTAAAGTGGGTCTATATAAATGAATGTGCATAATTTTATTATTGCACATAATTAAATATATTATATAGCATTTTGGCAAAAGTATAAAGGGGGATTTGCAGATTGTATTATAGACAAATTAGGTGGTATAATGGCACTGAAAGAGTTGGGAAATGCTTAGAAATTTTAAGTTGGGTAAAGATAATGAAAATAATATCAATTAAACAAAGTAATCTTGATATGGAATACAAAGGCAAAGTAATAAGATTTCATGGGGAAATAACTAGTGGTGGTTTTGTAGCATGGATAGATTCTACAGAATGGTTACCCGCAGATTCAGAGAATGCCATGACCATAGATGAGAAATTATACATTATGAAAGAGGTAAATAAGTATGTATGGGATGGATATTGTCGTATTGTTTTTATGGATGATGAAGACAAAGGTATCTATTTTGACTTATATGGGAACCCGCTTATACGCCTTAATGGTGAAAAGATAAAGTCTAGTAAAGTAGTAAGTATAAACTGCTTTTGTGATATATCTGAAGAAATAGATGGTTTTTCAGGGGATCAACTTGAATTCAAAAGAAGAATGGTATAAGTGTAAATGGTGTAAAACTGTTTGGAAATTAGTATATCCAGATAACTCATTTAAAGGGGAATGGAAAAAACATATCTAGGAGGCATGTATGAAGGTATTAGTGTTAGGCGGAACAAGATTTTTTGGAGTACATTTAGTAAGAGAATTAATTGCCAAAGGTTATGGTGTTACAATTGCTACAAGGGGAAATACAGTAGATTCTTTTGGAGACTCAGTAGATAGAATTATTGTAGACCATACGGATTTTGAAGATATGAAATCAAAGTTTAGTAATGTAGAATATGATGTTGTATTTGATGACCTTGCATATTGTTCAAATGATGTACGTTATACATTAGAATCAATTAAATGTAATAGATATATAATGGTATCTTCCACAGCAGTATATGAACTTCATCCTAACACAATTGAAGAAGATTACTTGCCTGCTAATAAAGAACTTATTTGGTGCAATAGAGCAGATTATTCTTATGATGAAATTAAGAGATTAGCAGAGGGTGCCTTAGTACATGAATATGCTACTCAGAATTCAGTAGCAGTTAGAATTCCATATGTTATAGGTAAGGATGATTATACTGAAAGATTGAAATTTTATGTCGAACATACTATTAAACAGATTCCTATGAATATAGATAATATTGATTGCCAAATGAGTTTTATAACTTCTGATGAAGCTGGAAAATTCTTAGCATTTTTGACCGAAAGTGATTATACAGGTTCAATTAATGGAGCGTGTAGTGGAACAATTTCAATAAGAAATATTTTAGATTACGTTGAGCGTAAGACGGGTAAAAAAGCAATAATTGATAATAGTGGAGAAACTGCGCCATACAATGGTACATGTGAATACGGGATTAATACAAATAAAGCAGATAATATAGGATATATATTTTCAGATATAGAAGATAGTATATATGAGATGATAGAATATTATATTAAAATGTTGTTGGTTTGAAAATTATAGTGTATTATACTATTATTACTTAATATATTATATAAATGAAGGGACTACATAATGAGATATATAGATGAATTAATAGAAGGCGACATGGTATCGTCAGTATACTTATGCAAGAGCAAAGTTGTAGCAACAGCCAAAAATGGTAAGAGTTATTATTCTATGCAACTTCAAGATAAGACAGGAATGATAGATGCAAAGATATGGGATCTTAACAATGGAATAGGTCATTTTGAAGCAATGAATTATATTCATGTAGATGCACAAATTACAAGTTTTAATGGTGCATTACAAATGAATGTAAAGAGAGTTAGAATTGCTCAAGAAGGTGAATATATACCTAGTGATTATATGCCTTGTTCGAAAAAAGATATAAACGAGATGTATGAACAATTATTAGTATTAATAAGGGATATTAAGGAACCACATTTAAAAAAATTACTAGAGCATTTCTTTGTTGAAGATAAGGATTTAATAAAAGAATTTAAAGATCATTCAGCAGCGAAATCTATACATCATGGTTTTGTAGGAGGCCTGTTAGAACATTCTTTAGCAGTAGCTAATATGTGTGTATATTTTGCAAGTGCATATCCGACTATTAACAAAGATTTATTAGTAACAGTGGCTATGCTTCATGATATAGGAAAGATATATGAATTATCTAACTTCCCACAAAACGATTATACAGATGAAGGTCAATTAATTGGTCATATAGTAATGGGAACTATGATGATTGATGAAGTAATTAAGCAAATAGATGGCTTCCCAACAAAGCTAGGTAATGAACTTAAGCATTGTATATTATCACATCATGGAGAATTAGAGTATGGATCACCTAAGAAACCAGCATTATTAGAAGCATTAGTATTATCGGCAGCAGATAATGCAGATGCCAAGATTCAAAGCTTTATTGAAGCATTAGGCGATGTTGAAGGAACAGAAGAATGGACAAAATATCAGAGAATATTTGATAGTCCAATTAGAACAACAACATTATAGAAAATATAGGCACTTCTATTTGAATATTTACATTTCAACTAGAAGTGCTTTTTTGGAGGTAACATGTTAGAAAAAAATAAGGAATATATTATAGATATTGAAGACATAGGAACTGACGGCGAAGGAATAGGGCGAATAGATGGTATAGCTGTATTTGTTAAAGACACAGTAATGGGTGATAAGGCTAAGATTAAGATAATTAAGGCTAAGAAAAATTATGCTTATGGAAGATTAATGGAAATAATAATTTCGTCTCCATATAGAGTAGAACCAGTATGCCCTAATGCTAATAGATGCGGTGGTTGTACTATTCAACATATCGATTACAAAAAGCAATTAGATTATAAATGGAATAAGGTTAAGAATTGTCTAGAGAGAATAGGTGGATTAAAAGACATTGAAGATAAAATGGAACCTATATACGGAATGGACAATCCTTATCATTATAGAAATAAAGCACAATTTCCTATAGCAAGAGATAAAGACGGCAAGGTTAATATAGGATTTTATGCAGGAAGAACTCACTCAATTATAGATACTGATTCTTGTTACATACAAGCTGAGATAAATGATGAACTTATAAAAAGAGTTAGAAAATTTATAGAGGATAATAACATTTCAACTTACGATGAAGAAACTCATAAAGGAATAGTTAGACATGTACTTACAAGAGTAGGATTTGTAACAGGTGAAATAATGGTGTGCTTAGTTATAAATGGTGGCAAGTTGCCTAATAGTGATAAGTTTGTAGAGAGCCTAGCTGATATACCTAATATGACTAGTATAAGTATAAATATTAATAGAGATAGAACTAATAAAATATTAGGCAACAAATGTATTACTCTATGGGGACAAGATTACATTACTGACTATATAGATGATGTTAAATATCAAATATCACCATTATCATTTTATCAAGTTAATCCAACACAAACTAAAGTGTTATATAACAAAGCACTTGAATATGCAGACCTTAGTGGCGATGAGGTCGTGTGGGATATGTATTGTGGAATAGGAACAATTTCATTATTCTTAGCCAAGAAAGCTAAGAAAGTATATGGAGTTGAAATTATACCAGAAGCCATTGATGATGCAAGAAATAATGCTAAGATTAATAATATAGAAAATACAGAATTCTTTGTTGGAAAGGCAGAAGAAGTAGTGCCAGAACAATATGAGAAGGATATGAAAAATAAAAAAGCATCCGTTGTAGTGGTAGACCCACCAAGAAAAGGCTGTGACAAGGTATTGTTAGATACATTGGTGGAGATGGCACCAAAGAGAATAGTATATGTAAGCTGTGACCCAGCAACCCTAGCAAGAGATATTAAGATACTAGGGGAAAGTGGATATGAGGTTAAGAAGGTTTCGGTTGTAGATCAATTTGGGCATTCTGGACATTCAGAGACAGTTTGTTTGCTAGAGAGGAAGGCGTAGAAAGCCCGTAAATTGGGCGTTTGTTTGGAGTGCGATTTCCACAGACGGTTTGTGGGCGGTCGGATAGAGATTTCTGTTCCCACAGACGGTTGCGAGAAATAGGTATAATATTACGCGGAGATTGATAAATGCGCAGAGACGATAAAAGGTCTAGCCTCAGAAAAATGCGAATAAGATTGACTAATTTTGCTTGTAAGTATGAGCTTGACTCCTGGTTCTCCGTTAACAAGTGCGACGCGGTTATGACGACCGAGTGCTCTTTCGACTGTACGACCTACTTCGCAGTTTTGAACTACTATATAGTTGATTACTATGATCTCTATGAGTCCAATGCAAGCGACGGAGACAATAGGGTAGGTTTTGTTTCAAACGACGGATATGTTCTTCTTTCATGTTTCGACGAAGCCGAACCCTATAATGTGCTTGGTTATTATACAACAACACTTAGCTGGACAAAATAATCATAAATTATAAAAATCGCGTACCGATAGTTCTGAAATACTATCAATGCGCGGTTTATTGGGAGGTATTATTATCAGTAAACTAAAATTTGGTATTGCAGCTTCTGTTTTTTTGGCAGTCTGTTTTTATTATGCATTGGAATCGGTTAAATTTGCACGTCTCGGCAGCATAGTTACATTTCTTGTGCTTTTGGTGTTTACCGTTCTGTTCCTTATACGGATATTCGGGAAAAAATCAGAAATAAATGAAGAAGATAACGACGGAAAACGGAGCAAAAAAAGCTTCAGGCGGCTTCTTACCGCAGCAATTGCGCTTACGGCGGTATCATTGCTCGTATCGCCGTTCATCAGCGGACTTTTCCCGTATCGTCCTGTATTCGTTTATAAAAATTACCGCAGCAGTGATAATTCTCTCAGTGAGTTATTCCCGGAAAATATCCCCGATGATGCAAAGGATATAAGATTCAGAGTATTGGGTGAGGGGATTTCCGGTAATTGTTATTACGCACTGTCTTTTAGTGCCGATAAAAATACAATAATGTCATACCGGATAATTGCCAAAGCAGCGGCAAGCTCGGTACAAAAAGCAACCTCCGACGATAAAATACCGGCAGACATAGCACCGGATTTTATAAGCAACAACATTGAAGGCTGTACCGTTTACACGTTTCCGAATGAATATGGAAATACAACAAAAATTTTCATCGGCAGCGACGGACTTGAAATTTGTTTTTTCAAAGAATGAACAAATTACTTTAAGGCAACCTCTAAAAACCCCTAAAAGTCGAAAGAGCCGCACTAAAAGGTAGCTAAGTGACAGTAAAAACTGAATCTATAGGAAAATAGGAGTAGGTAAAAACACAAAAAAAGAAGGGGAACGATTACGCGGTCTTTAATCTTTGCGAATTCGAATATGGGGAAAAGATGGCTTCGCACGTTGAGGCGGTAGCCTTGCTCACTAGGAGTAAAGCGACGCAGTGAGCATGTGGCGCTGACCATGTCAGAAGTTCCCAAGAGCACGAGAGAAGCGAAGTGCGATTGGTTGAACTTTACGACTGAGTCAGTTCGTTCTTTTATTCCAACAAAGATAGGATGATTATATTTAGGTTGGTGAAAACTATAACTTGACAAAGTCAGAGAATGCAAGACAACCGAAGTGTTCAGCAGAGAAGGAAAAGACAATTATGGATGCGCTTAAGCATTTTGGGATGGTGTAAATCAAAAATTATTATGAGTTTGGAGTGGTAATTTGAAAAAGTTAGAAAAATCAAAGAGCATTGAGGCATGTGACAAATTAATAAATAAATTTTTATTAAGAGGAAGAGATTTTGTTAATTATGCTTGTTTTCTGTATGGATAGTATAATGCTACAATAAGCGGAAAACCAGATACGCATTAGAGCAGGCCCTGAAAAATGCACCAGTGTAGTTACTGTTAAGAAATACCGCATTCAGTTAATATGTACATATCACATAAGGCAGTTGACTAGAGGAAATTAATTTAACTGATGCGAAAGGGAGTGGTACTGTGGATGTAGATTTTATATGGTGTTGTGATTTCCTTGCTAGGGTGATAGAAAAATATGGTCCTGAGATAAGGGATGAAAATATAAAGTGTGCAGTATTATCTAAATTGGAATTTTGGGAACCAAGACAAGTAAAGCAAGAAGATATACTGTTTCGGTATCTGGAAAGCATTGCAATATACTTATAAGTGTATGGATCTAAAACCCATCTAATTCGAGGGGGTTAATATTTAAGTAGCGAGTAGGCAACTTTTAGGAGTTGTCAATTTTTATATATCGTTGACGTAAGCACCATAGAGATATATAATAAATATATGCAATGCGTGAAAGATGCATGGAGGAAAATAAGTGGAAAAGAATAAAGATTTAAAAGACAAATTAATAGAATTAAGAGAGAGTACAGGTATGAACAGAAGACAGTTCTGCGAATATTTTGAAATCCCATATATGACGGTCTCGGACTGGGAACATGGCAATAGAAGGGTTCCTACCTATTTGCTACGGCTATTGGAGTATTATGTACGTATGGAAGAACTGGCGAAAGAAAATAATACAGATGAATAGATACAGAAACATAGCTGGAAGATTTGATGAAAGAAGATAGAAAAGAACTACTTGAAGAGATAAAAGAAGAACATTCTATTGTGGCAGATGCCGTGTCAATTCAAGGAATGATTTATGTTGTTCGTGGAAAACAGGTAATGTTAGACTCAGATTTGGCGATATTGTATCAGGTAGAAACCAAAAATTTAAATAAAGCAATGAAAAGAAATATTGCTAGATTCCCAGAAGATTTTTGCTTTCAATTATCCACTGAGGAATATTCAAACTTGAAGTTCCATTTCGGAACCTCAAGTCGGGATAATGATGAAAATGGGCATGGTGGACGTCGTACGCCACCTTATGTATTTACAGAACAAGGTATATCTATGCTATCAAGTGTTTTGAGAAGTGATGTTGCGATTAATATTAGTATTACAATTATGCGAACATTTATTGAAATGCGAAAATATATGGAAAATACATCGCTACTCTATGACCGTATTAATGAGATTGAAGTAAATCAGAAAGCATATCAAATAGAAAGTAATGAGAAATTCAATCAGGTATTTAAGTACATATCTGACCATGAAGAATCGCAGCAGAAGGTGTTTTATGATGGACAGATTTATGATGCTTTTAGTCTTATAATTCGTATTATTAGTGACGCTACAAGTAAAATAATTCTTGTGGATAATTATGTAAATACAGAGACATTAAATATATTGGCAAAGAAGCAGAAAGATGTTGCGGTCACAATTTATACAGATAGGAGAACGAAACTAACACACAAAGACGTTGAGGTATTCAATAAGCAGTATCCAAAGTTACGAGTGAGGCACACTAATGCTTTTCATGATAGGTTTCTAATCATAGATGAGAATAAGGCCTACCATGTTGGAGCTTCGTTGAAGGATGTGGGGAGGAAGTGCTTTGCAATCACGTTACTGAATGATAAGGGCATCATTTATGATCTTATGCAGAGATTGAATATTGAAACTGAAGAGCAAGAATGAGCAATCAAAGTATATATTGATAAAATTTGTTCAAAGGAACTATTTGAACGATATAGTTTTTCATAACTTTTAGTTATGGCATAGTTGTACATCATAAGATGAAAATATGGATTGATAATTATAACAAATGTAGAAAAGGCTTGGTTTCAAGTCCTTTTTGCTATTTGGAAATAGAAAATATTAAGAAAAAAACTATTGAAATATCAGATAATAATAATTAATATGCTTTTGGAGAGGGGTAAGAGTATGACAGAATATTTATCACCAGGTACTTATATGGAAGAATTTGATTGTGGCGGTAGGCCGATGGATGGAGTAAGCACAAGTACAGCAGGTTTTATTGGAATAGCACAGCGAGGAATGACTTCGGGGTTGCCACAGCTAGTTACTAATTTTGCAGATTTTAAAAGAAAATATAGAAGAATCAATCAGAGTCAATACCAATTGGGCAGTGTTTGAGCCAAATGATGAATTGTTATGGGTTAGAGTCAAGCGAACAATTGATGTGTTTTTGACTGGTTTGTGGAGAAATGGTTCATTGGCAGGCGGTTCTACAGCAGAAGCATTCTTTGTAGAGGTAGGAAGAAGTACTATGAGTCAAGATGACATTGACAATGGTAGGTTGATTTGTGTCATAGGCATTGCACCAGTAAAACCAGCTGAATTTATAATATTTAGAATTACACAAAAGACAAGCGATGCACAATAATAGAAGGCATGGCCAGAACATATTAATTATCATGAAGATATAAAGTATGGCATTTCAACTAGAATATGAATTTAAATTGCTTTATTTCTTTGATGTTATTCAGGCAGAGCAGTAGGTAGCGCTAGAGGAAGAAGATAGGGAAAAAGAGAGAAATAGATATAAAACGTAAAGGGGATTAATAATGTTGTTGTTGACCTTCGTTGGAATGGTGGTGGAAACTCTTTAGTTGGAGATGAATTTTTGCGATACATAGATACGGATGGATATTATACATGGACAAGTGATCTAAGGTATGGGAATTTTTTGTTGAAAAGTAAAAGAGTTATAAGAAAAATAACAGATTGGAACCACAATTTTATAGTATTCTTCTTAAATACAAGCATTCCCTTAAAAATGAAATATAATTAAGGGAATGCTTATTGTTATTAGGGTATTATTTTAATTTGATTCTATAGAATCTATTTCGAAATACCTTAGGCGTATAGCCTGTGTGTGTTTTAAACACTTGAATAAAATGGCTTTCCGAACTGAAGCAAAGATAATTTGAGATGTCGATGCAGGAATATTCTGAGAATTTTAGCATATTTTCAGCAGCTTCAATCCTCTTTTTTGTAATATATTTTGAAAATGTCAATCCAACTTCTTTATGAAAGAGTTTGGATAGATAAGAAGGACTCAGTTCAGCCATATCCGCTAATACTTCTAGAGTGATTTTGGTATGAAGGTTATCATAGATATAATCAAGGCAAAGAGTAATAGGCTTTGAGTAAAGGTTTTTCTTGTGAAGAGTCCTCATTCTATGTGCATAATCTTCTACCAGTTCTCGTTGTAGTGAATGAATTTGATTCTCTGAGATACATTTATCAACACGGCGAACATATATGTCGCTAAGATTAAATGCTACCTCCATCTCCATACCACCTTCGATACAGTATCTTGTAATAAAAGAAACAGTTATAATTAGATGATATTTCAGATTGCGAAGATTATCATCACTGAGAACCCCAAGTTTTTCACTGTTCAGTGGTTGTAATAATCTACGTGCCTCAGTGATGTTGCCAGTTTTTACACTTTGAAAGAATGCCATTTCATGCTCATAGGACAGGTGTGAAATATTATATTCTCGATTAAGAAATTCTGTATGTGATAGCTTTTTTTCGATATTCATATCATTTACCTCCGAATCTATTATACATAATTGTAAAATAAAAATACAACATAAATATAATATAAATAGCATAAAAATGATATTTTTGTTTGTTGGAAAATGATATTTTCATAGCATAGATATTAAACTGACAGAAAGGCGGAAATATTATGTTAAAGAATAAAGGATTTTACAAAGGAATCAATTTAGGAGGCTGGCTTTCTCAGTGTGATTATAGCGAGAATAGGCTGAATAATTTTATTACGGAACCTGATTTTGAAAAAATTGCTTTATTGGGATTCGACCATGTACGACTTCCAATTGACTATAATATTCTTGAAAATGATGATTGTAGCTTCAAGAAAAGCGGATTTGAAAGAATTGATTGGGCATTAGCAATGGGTAGTAAGTATGAATTAAATACTGTAATTGATCTTCACAAAACGGCGGGATATTCCTTTGATTACTATGGTGAAAGCGAGTCTGGATTTTTTGATAGCCAACAGCTTCAGGAACGTTTTTATTGTCTTTGGGAAGAAGTTGCAAGGCATTATGGAAAACATTCTCAAAATGTTGCATTTGAATTACTCAACGAAGTAACAGATAAGGAATATATTGATGAGTGGAATAGAATTTCCAATGAATGTATCAAGAGAATTAGAGAAATTGCTCCAGATACTATGATTTTTGTTGGAAGCTACCACAATAATAGTGCACCGGCAGTAGCAGATCTTACAGCTCCTTACGATGACAAGGTAATCTATAACTTTCATTGCTATGAACCATTGAAATTTACTCATCAAGGAGCATACTGGACTGAGGCTATCAAGCCAGAGGAGCGTATAGGCTTTGATGAGAGTAATATCACTCCTGAATTTTTTGAAGAACTTTTTGCGCCTGCAATTGAAGCAGCAAAAAATAATAATACATCTCTCTACTGTGGTGAATACGGTGTAATTAATGTGGTATCTCCTGAGGATACATTAAAGTGGTTTAGAACAATTAACAGCGTATTTGAGAAACACAGTATTGCAAGATGTGTATGGAGTTATAAGGAAATGGATTTTGGAATTTTTGATAAGCATCTTGATGATGTACGTGATGAGCTATTAATCCTTGTCTAATTAAAAAATGATGCTTTATATTTAGAAGCGGCAGAGAAAAATTTCTTTGTCGCTTTTGCTATTGTGAAGTGAAAGAAATTGCAAATCTTAGCATACCTTAACTTGATTTAATATGACATATATATTAGTATAGTGATGATACTACAATGAACATATTACGATTTAGGGTTGATTAAATAATTATCCTTGGGGAGATTACATAAATGTTAAAAAAGAATTCTATTTATATAAAATTGCTTATTCCAACCATTGGAATAATATTCTTTCAAACTGTTTTGATTATTTCTGTTTTATTTTTAAATGGTTCAATAAATTCAATGAAAAGTAATGCCATAGACAGTTTGGATAAAAATGCTAGCAATCGAGCAAATATGCTAGAAAATACAATGGTCAATAAGTGGTCAAATTTAGATGAATTTGAAAACAAGATTATAGAATACCTTTTTGACTATGCAAATGAAAAGGGAACCACTATTGATGGGGTTTTAGCCCAAAGCAATGCTAATGACAGTATTAATGAAATGCTAAGTGGATTATCAGAATCGGCTTTAATGGCTTTAAGAAGTACACAATCTACAGGCATTTATCTTTATTTTACTAATGATATTGATATAAATGCAGACTATAACGAATGTGCAGGTTTCTATTTCAGAGATTTTGATCCAGTATCTAATCCAGCCCAATATTCGGATGTTCTCTGCCTCAAGGGAAATGTAGATATTGCACGTAAATACTCAATGGCTCTTGATAGTGTATGGACTGAAAAGTTTAAGTTTGTTGCTGATGATGAAGCTGGTTGGAATGATTATTATAAGCCATTTTGTGCCTTTTCAGACAATTCAAATTTATCATCGAAAGATTTGTCATATTGGAATGGGCCTCATAATGCAAATATCCAATCTAATGATCCAAATGAATATATTACATATAATAGGCCTATTATTATTAACAATAAGATTGTAGCAATGATAGGTGTTGAAGTTCAGGTTAAAACATTGCTTTCATATATTCCATATACTGATTTTGATGTATCAGGGCAAAGTGGATATATGTTGATGAAATGTGATATGAATACCGTAACAAAAAATAAAATGGATTGTGATTTATATACCTTAACAGGAAGTTATATTAAAAGAACGGTGGGGGATCCGAACAATTTAATCTTAGTTAAAAATAAAGATTCGGAGACATATAACATAAGTGGATTAGATATAGAAGATGTAGTAATCTCTGTTCAACCAATCGTATTATATAATACAAATGCACCGTTTAGTAATGAGCAATGGGTTCTTGCATCTATTTCAACTGAAGAGTCTTTGTTTGACAATTTCAATAAATTGCAGGGTGGTGTAATTGGAGGCTCCATATTAGCTTTTATATTGGGAGTTTTTGTTTTGCTAGTGGCAATTAAACAATTTACCAAGCCATTAACAAATGTTATTTCTCAAATTAAATCTAATTCACCAGACCAACTTATAAGTGCTAATGGTTCAGAGATATACGAAGTATCTTTATTGCGTACCACGTTAAATGAAATGAAGACACGTCAAAAAAATCTTGATATAGCATTGTATGAAGAACGTGAGAGGTATTTAATTGCATTAGAGAGTGCAACGGATACATTTATGGAATATGATTTAACAAATGATTGTTTTTTGTTGTATTACTTTTCTAAATATGGAGAGAAGTCATCATTTACTGATAAAAAAATAGAAAATTTTTTGAAAGAATTAAATGAAAAGGATATTTGTTATCCAGGTGATAGTCAAAAATTGTCGGAATTTTTAATAGGTAATTGTGATGAAACTTTAGAAATTCGTATGAAATCAGATGTGTTTTCTCATATGGTTCCAGCAGAGAGTATGGATGGGTACTATTGGTTAGGGCTTAAAGCATCTGTTCTTAAAGATGAAGATAATAATATTAAGAAAATAATAGGTAATATTCGTCAGATTACTGACCAAAAGCGTGATGAAATTATTGAAGCAGAAGCAAAGATACATGATGCTACTACTAATTATTTTAACAAGGATTATGGAATGGCAATGCTTAATAATCTTATATATGAGAAAAATTCCATGAATATGGAGTGTTGCATTTGTTCTATTTATATTCAAAATATTGATTTATTTGAGGTCCACTATGGAAGAGTGTTTACTAGCGTTGTTTTAAGAAATGTATGTAAAGCTATTGACGAAAATAAAGTGTTTAATTTTGATATATTAGTAAGGCTAAGTAATGATATGTTTATTGGTATGGTGCCACTGAATTCTACATGTATGGTTGATTTAATTAAAGACTTAATTGAAAATATTAACCACATTTATCAAGGCGAAAATCAAAAACTCAGATTAAAAGTTTGTGTAGGAATAGCAGGTTCAGAAAATACCCAATGTGATACATTGATTAATAATTCAAATATAGCAATGAATTATGCTTTGAAAATAGATGCTAATGTTATTGATTATAGAGAGTTAGACCAAAACCAAAAACTTGATACGATTAACATTAAACACCATCCAATTTCAACTTCAATAAATATATCAAAGAATAATATGATCGCCAATGTTTTCGATATTTTTGAAAATACACCAAATACAAATAGTGCGATTCAACTTATTTTAAATCTTATTGGTGAGTTATTTGATCTTAATCAAATAGTAATTTATGATTATGACGGTGATTTTAAAACAAACCAGATTTTATATATGTGGACTAAAGAAGTAGATACTATTATCAACAAGAACATTGTAAAAGTTTCAGCAACAGATTATGCAGATTTTAAGTCACTATTAAGTGAAAATGGCATGATTGAATATACATATAATGAAATGAAATTATTGTCAGATGGTGTGCAAAAAATGTTAGATATTAAGGAAGGTAGTGAAGACCTTAATTCGCTATGTTGTGTGTTTTTTGAAAATGGTACACATTCTGGAAGAATTTTGTATAAAACTTTCGATGTTAATAAGGTTTGGTCTAAGGGTGAAACTACTAATTTATATGAAATAACGAAAATAATTTCGGCACATATAAGTATTATCAAATCAGATAGTGCAAGTAAAGCTAAGAGCGAATTTCTTTCAAAGGTTTCACATGAGATTCGTACTCCTATGAATGCCATAATAGGTCTAACAAAAATAGCAAAAGATGAAAAGCAGTTAAGAGAAAGCACTATGCAATATCTTGATAAAATTGATTACTCGGCAAACTATCTTCTAAGCTTAATAAATGATGTACTTGATATGTCAAAAATTGAAAGTGGAAAAATGATTTTAAAAAACAAAGGATTTTCTTTGAAGAAGTTAGCATCTGATTTGGATGTTCTTATGAGAACCACTATTGAATTAAAGAAAATTAATTTTGTAACAGAAATTAATATTAAGGATGAAATAGTTTTAAGTGATGAAAAAAAGCTAAGGCAAGTTATGGTTAATTTGTTGGGAAATGCTTGTAAATTCACAAGCCCTAATGGAACAATAACAATGTCTATATCACAGATAATTGAAAACCATGCCTACTGTTCAAAATATAAATTTGTAGTCAAAGATACGGGGATAGGAATTAAAAGGGATAAGCAACAAATGATATTTGATGCTTTTTCACAGGTCGATTCAGGAGAATTTCAAAATGGTACAGGATTGGGCTTAGCAATTAGTAGTAATATAATAGCTACTATGAATAGTCAAATTGAATGTAACAGTACTTTTGGTGTTGGATCAGAGTTTTCATTTGTTCTTGATTTGCAGATAGTATCCAATATGGATGTGGCAACTGATGATAATACAATTAGTAAAGACCAATTGGTTAGCTTCAAAGGCAAAAAAGCACTTATTGTAGAAGACAATGATATTAATATGGAAATTGCAATCTATATTTTAGAAGGTATGGATTTTGAAACTGATACTGCAGTTAATGGTAAAGAGGCTTGTGATAAGTTCTTTTCATCAAAGTCTGGTACATACGATATTATTTTTATGGATATAAAAATGCCAGTTATGGATGGTTTAACAGCAACAAGGGAAATCCGTAAAAATTTGACTCACCCAGATGCACAAAATATTCCGATTATTGCAATGACAGCAAATGCATTTGATGAGGATATGAAAATTGCAATAGAATCAGGTATGAATGGTCATGTGGCTAAACCAGTTGACGTTAAAAAGTTAAATAGACTTATCGCCGAAACATTGTTATAGATGAAAATAGTGCAAGTAAGTCTTTTAATAATAAAATTATAGAAAAGTAAAGGGGAATATTTATGAAGAAGCATATATTATTACGAATTATAGCTTGGAGTCTTATTTTAGTAATGACGGCAAGTAACCTAACAGCATGTTCTAATAAAAATAAAGTGGAGGTTAAGTTAGATCCTGATAATCCTGTTGTAATATCTGTGTGGCATTATTATAACGGTTCTATTTTAAATGCATTTGATGAAATGGTTACTGAATTTAATGACACTGTGGGTAAAGAGCAGGGAATTATTGTTGAAGGATACAATTATGGGAATGTTTCGGATCTAGAAACTGCTGTTTTAGCTTCAGCTAACAAAGAGGTTGGAAGCCAAGAAATGCCAAACGTTTTTGCTTCTTATGCAGACACAGCCTATGAGGCAGAAAAGATGGATATATTAGCTAACCTTGATGATTATTTTAATGAAGAGGAGCAAGCACAATATATAGATTCATATATTGAAGAAGGTAAAATCGGTCTTAATGGAGAATTTAGAATCTTTCCAATTGCAAAATCCACAGAAGTTATGATGTTAAACAAAACTGACTGGGAGCCTTTTGCTAAGGAATGTGGCATAACAACTGATGATTTGGAAACTATAGAACAACTAGTAGAAGTTTCAAAAAAATATTATGAATGGACTGACGACTTAACTACTGATATACCAAATGACGGAAAAGCATTTTTTGGACGAGATTCAATGGCGAATATGTTTATAATTGCATCTAAAGAATTTGATGTTGAAATTTTTGATGTTGTAGATGGTGAATGTACTTTAAATATTAACGAAGAAGTAATGAGAAAAATATGGGATAATTACTATGTACCATATATTAGTGGATATTTTAAATCATACGGAAAATTTAGAAGTGATGACACAAAAGTTGGTGATATTCTTGCATATGTGGGTTCAACATCATCGGTTACATATTTCCCAAATGAAGTTGCTACTGATGGGAAAACTCATTCTATTGAGGCAGAAATATTGTTGGCACCAATTTATAAAGGTGCAAAAAAAGTTATGGTTCAACAAGGTGCTGGTATGGTTATTACAAAATCCACAAAAGAAGAAGAATATGCAAGTAGTGTTTTCCTAAAATGGTTTACTGATGCCGAAAATAACAGTTTATTTTCATTGATGAGTGGTTATATGCCTGTAAAAAAAGAAGCTGTTAATTACGATAACTTAAAGAATATTATAGGTGAAGCTGATTACAAATTAGATAGTAATACAGATGTTACACTCCATGTTGTATTAGATGAGATTGGTAATTCTCGATTATATACTAACAAAGCTTTTAATGGAGGAACTACTGCAAGAGCTGTATTAGAAAGCAATCTTCAGAGTAAAGCTGATGCAGACAGGGAAGAAGTAAAGAAGTTACTTGATGATGGCACAAGTCTTACTGATGCTGTTGCAAAATATAATACAGAAGAAAACTACCAAGATTGGTTAGATAACTTAACAAAGGAACTTGAAGCAGCAATTAAATAAATTATATATTAAAATCATTTCAGAATAACTGAGGATGTAGCTGTCTATGCAATGTGGGAATTTGCTGTACCATTTACTCGAATTTGCTGTATCATTATGTTATGTGTATTAGGGTTTCTTTTAATGCTATTATCAGTGTTGTATATGTATCTACCAATAAAATGCAGATGCGATAAAGACTGACAATAGGAAAAGGAATAATATACCTCTGTAGATTAAAAGTCGTCAAATAAATTGTGAAATAGAGTGTTTTCTGATAGAATATCCATAGACAAAAGTTATAATATGGAGGCAATTATGATTAAAGTTCAAAAAATGTCCTACTCATACCCTCAGAAGGACTTATATAAAAATGTTTCATTTACAATAGAAGATGATGTGCATTGCGTATTAATTGGTACTAATGGCACTGGAAAAACAACCTTATTAGACATGATTATGGATACTGAGGAGTATTTGTATGATGGAAAAATAGAAAATGACTATACAGGTAGAATCGGATATGTCAGTCAATTTTCTCAGTTAGATAAACAAGAAAATTTGACAGTATTTGAATATATCAGTGAAGAATTTGTAAGATTAGAGAGAGAGATTACTGATTATTGTGCCCAGATGGAGACTGCCGAAGATTTAGAAAAGATATTTGAGGACTATCAAAAAGTATTAGATGAATTCAATGCTATTGATGGAGACTATTATGATAGCAATATTAAAAAGCAGTTAAAAGTAGCAAAATTAGAAAAGTTAGAAAATCAAAAACTCAGTAACCTTAGTGGTGGAGAATTTAAATTAATTCAAGTAATTAGAGAAATGATGCTTAGTCCAAGATTTCTTATTATGGATGAGCCAGATGTATTTTTGGATTTTGAACATTTGAATGCTTTAAGAAGATTAATTAATTCACATAAAGGAACGCTTCTTGTTATTACGCATAATAGATACTTACTAAATCATTGTTTTAATAAAATACTTCACATGGAAGGTATGGATATTCAGGAATTTGACGGAACTTATACAGAATATAATTATGAACTTCTTGCTACAAAGATAGATTTAGCAGAAGTAGTCTCAGCAGAGCAAGAAGAGATTGATCGTCAAAGTAAGATATTGCAGATAGCTAGGAAGAAAGCTACAGTAATGGATAATGCGTCACTTGGAAGAGCTGTTCATGCAAGACAATCTATATTAGATAGATTAAATGCAAGAAAAACAAAGGCTCCCTTTGTAGACATCAAACGACCAGAGCTTCATTTCCAACTTGATATAGAAGTTGAAGATGAAAGTATTCTTGAACTTAAGGATTATAGTGTTGCTTTTGATGAACAGCTTCTAGAGCATGTAAATTTTGAAATGAAGCCTACAGACCACGTTGCTATTGTTGGTAATAATGGAACTGGAAAAACTACATTACTTCGAGAGGTTTTTGAAAATAGTAAAGAATCAATTAAGATTAGTAATGCTGCTGATATGAATATGTTTTGCCAGATAACTGATTCATTATATGATGATGCAAAAACTTTATATGAAATTTTTGAAGAAAAGGGATTTGATGATAGAAAAGACACTGAGAATTATTTAAAAAAGTTTGGATTTGATGGAGAAACTCTTGACCAAAGGGTAAGAGAACTATCTGGAGGAGAAAAAGATTTATTTCAATTAGCTATAATCTCATTAGGAAAATCAAACTTATTATTATTGGATGAACCTACAGGGCATTTGGATCTTCATGCACAGATTGCATTAGAGCAGGCAATATCAGAATACAAAGGTGCTATTCTTATGGTATCTCATGATTTTTATACAGTAGCCAACTGTGTGGACTATGTACTTTTAGTAGAAAATAATACTGTGCGTAGAATGAGCAATCGCAGATTCCGTCAGATGATGTATGCCAATCATTTTGGAAAGGATTATCTAATACTTGAGCAGAAGAAAAAAGAGACAGAAACAAAGATTCAACAGTTACTCAAAGATAATGAATATAAGAAGGCAAAAGAACTTATGGAGTCATTAGAGAAAATTATAAAAGAGATGAATATTAGTTAATAAGTATTTGAGGGTTGATATTAAATATAGTGACATGAATTTATCATTATGCTAAAATGAAAGAAAATACGATATTAGAGAGGAAAATATAAATGAAAACACTTTATAATGGCAAGACAAAAACAGTTATGCTTAACGAAGAGGATAATACAGTATTCTTATTTTTTAAGGATGATGCAACTGGAGAAAACGGAGTATTTGATCCAGGTTCAAATACAGTCGGTGGTAGTGTAGAGGGAAAAGGAAACATAGGCCTTACAATTTCTAGCTATTTCTTTGAATTAATGGAGAAGAATGGTATACCAACACAGTTTCTTGGTGCTAATTTAGATGAGAACTTAATGAAAGTTCGTAATCTTACAGTACCACCTTTGGAATTTATATTACGTTACTACACAGCAGGAAGTATGTGTCGTAGATTTACTATAGAAGAAGGAGTTCCTTTTGAGCCACCTTATTTAGAAGTTACACTTAAAGATGATATTCAAGGTGACCCAGTTATTAATGAGAGACTTTGCGTAATGAAGGGAATTTTACAAGAAGGTCAATTTAATGAAGGCTTAGATGTACTAGTAAAAGTTGGAGAGATTTTAAAGAAAGAGCTAGCAAGTATGAATCTTACTCTCTTAGATTTTAAAATTGAGTTAGGTTATGATGAAAACGGTAAGATTTTTGTAGCTGACGAAATTACTCCAGACATCTGGCGAGTAAAAGATGAGAACGGGAATATTCCAGATCAAATCCAATGTGGAAAAATGCTATTAGAGAAAATAAATAAATAATACTTAATAATAGGGTGTTACTAGGTCGTTTGATGACTCAGTAACACCTTTTTTTATTGTAGTAGAATGTTGAAAAGATAATTATTGAAGGTTATAATGACTATATAATTTGAGTGCTAATATTGAGCATAGTTAATAGAGGGTACATATAATAGGATGGGAGGTAGGGGATATAATGAGTATTATAAATACGTTTGACAATGATTCAAGTGATATATTAAAGCCTAATTGTATTGTAAGTAAGGTAGATGGATTCCCTAGAACAGTTATTGTTACATTTAAGCCAGAAGTTATTGATATTTTGAAAACAACCTATACAATTGAACAAATAAGTTGTGTGCATGCAGGAATTACAATTCCGATTTACAGGTTCAAGTATGGTGAATCAGATCTAGGAATATATGTGACTATCATAGGTGGAGCCGCTACGACGGCAGTGATGGAAGAAGTAGTAGCAAAAGGTGCTGAAAATATCCTTATTTTTGGTTCTTGTGGTGTTTTGGATAAAGGACTTACAGTTGGACATTTTATTATACCGACTTCGGCATATAGAGATGAGGGGACAAGTTATCATTATGCCCCTGCAAGTGACTATATTGATATTGTTACATCAAAGAGGTTGGGCGAAATATTTGATAAATTAAATGTTCCTTATATATTTGGGAAAACATGGACGACAGATGCATTTTACAGGGAAACAGAAAACAACTTTAATTTGCGCAAAAAGGACGGTTGTATAACAGTAGAAATGGAATGTGCATCGGTAATGGCTGCAAGTCAATTTAGAGGAGTTAATACATATCAATTTCTATATGCAGAGGATAGTCTAGATAGTGAAGTTTGGGATGCACGAACTATGGGAAATGTGCCACATTCTGATTTTGAGAAGTATTTAAAGATTGCTTTAGAGGTTGCAGTTCGTTTATAAATATGAGATAGGGTAAATATTATGTTTTATAGTTATGTTATGTGAATTTGAATCAATCAGGCAAATGTTAAAATACAATGATTTTTAAAAGGAGAGATACTTATGAAGATAACTAATAAATTCACCTCATCAGATGGTACAACTAAAATCAGATATGTAATCTACAAACCAGAGTGTGAGCCTAAGGCAGTTGTTCAAATATGTCATGGAATGTGTGAATATATTGAACGTTATGAAGCATTTGCAGAGTATCTTTGTGAAAAAGGATATTTAGTATATGGACATGATCATTTAGGACATGGTGAAGATGCGACTGAATTGGGATTCTTTGCTTCTGAAAATGGGTGGAAGTACTTAGTTAAAGATGTACATAAAATGTTCTTAATTGTTAGAGAACAGTATCCTTCTTTATCTACAATAATTATTGGACATAGTATGGGTTCCTTTGTTCTAAGAAACTATCTGGCAAAATACCCAGATTCTTTTGATGGGGCTATTATTATGGGAACAAGCGGTAAAAATTCGTTAAATAAAGTTGGCATTGGTCTAGCTAGATTTATAAGAAGTCTTAAGGGTGAAAGGTATCATAGTAAATTGCTTAAGAAAATGAGTTTTCTTGGATATAACAAAAGATTTGAGAAGGCATCAGAATTTGCATGGCTTGCTGGTGATAGTGAAGTATATTTCAAATATGAGAAAAATCCACTTAATAACTTTACATTTACAGTAAGTGGATATATTGACTTGTTTATATTGTTGGACAATGTTTCTTCTAAGAAATGGGTAGAAAAGTTATCTACAAAAACACCATTTCTTTTATTAAGCGGTGAAGATGATCCTTTAGGCGATTACGGAAGAGGCATTAGACAAGTATATTCAATGATGAAATCAGGTGGATGCAATGTATCAATGAAATTGTACTCTAAGGGTAGACATGAAATACTTAATGATTATTGCAAAGGTGATGTTTATAAAGATGTATTAGAATATATTGAGAAAACTGTAAATTAGTATAATTCTAATGCTAGTCGATAGCGGTTTTTAATGATGAAGGGTGTGTTCTATACACACCCTTTTCGTCCCATCTTTCTTAAAATTAACTTTCTTACTATATCAGCAGGAATTACACTAAATGCAATTAAAAGTGTTAATTGCAGATGCCAAGGACTGATTCCTACCGTTCTAAATACACTTCCACCTTTGTATATAATTAATGTTTGAATAATGGTTACGCAAATCATAATACCTATAAACATTTTATTTTTCACTATGTGAGCCAGAAGATTAATACGATAAGTTCTAGCACTAAAGCAGTTTAATACACCTGCAAAAATAAATAGTGCAAAGAATGAAGTCATAAAGTAGTCAGTGCCATTTCCATATTCGAAAATAGATCTTGTAATAGGAAGATTTAAAAAGCATAAGCATAATGCAGTTGTGTATATTCCCATAAATAATATTTGACTATACATATATCGATTAATAATTGCTTGATCTCGTTTTTTAGGAGGTTCTTTCATATATTCCAAAAGTGCTGGTTCTCCAGCAAAGGCAAGACCACCTAGTGTATCCATAATCATATTTACCCAAAGCATCTGTAATACAGTAAGAGGTGCATCTATTCCGATAAATGGGCAAATTATACAAAGGGCTACAGCAGACAGATTCATAGTAAGCTGAAAAATAATAAACTTACGTATGCTTTTAAAAATAGTACGGCCATATAAAATTGCTTTGGCAATAGAAGAAATGTTGTTATCAATAATAACAATATCACCTGCTTCTTTGGCAACTTCTGTACCTGAACCCATAGCAAAACCAACATCTGATTTCTTTAATGCAGGAGCATCATTTATTCCGTCACCAGTCATACCTGCAACTAATCCCATTTCTTGAGACAGTCGTACTAGACGACTTTTATCTGTAGGCATTGCCCTAGCAATTACTCGTATTTGTTTTAATTTTTGTTTAACCTCATAATCACTCATAAGTGCAAGGTCTTGACCTATATATACAGCATTTTGCTCATATTCTTTTAGCAGTCCAATTTCTTTTGCAATAGCAACGGCAGTTTCTCGATTATCGCCTGTAATCATTACAGTTTGAACACCAGCACTTGTAATCTGAGCAATAGCAGAAGGGGATTCTTTTCTTATATCATCACGAATACCAATAATACCTACAAGAGTTAAATTAGTTGGTCTTTTAAAATCAATAGGAGAGTTACTTTCTGCAATAGCCAACATACGAATAGCCTTGTTTCCCATTTCCTTCATTTCTGCATTCAAGTTAGCACGTTGAAATGTTTTTTTATTTCCTTTAGAATCTATGTAATAATGACAATGAGATAAAAGTATTTCAGGAGCACCTTTCACCAGATATTTTGTGCAACCGTTGTGACTAATCTGGGAGTAGGAATATTTATTTTTTGAATTAAATGGCATATGTGATGTTACAGATATATTTTTAAAATCGTTTGCAAGAGGTAATACGTATTGTAGCAAAGCTCGGTCGGTAGCATTTCCACCTATAACAGATGCTCGTTTTTTTTCTGTACTTATTCCAGAATCGGTATTGTAGATGCAACCAAGAGCTACTTGTGATAAAAGTTCAGGAGCTGTCTTTTTAAATGAAGAAAATTTGTCATATTTTTTCCCATCTCCACACAAAACAGTAGTTACTTGAAGTTTTCCTTGTGTTAGAGTCCCTGTTTTATCAGTAAAGAGAATATTCAAACTTCCTGCTGTTTCTATACCTACTAATTTCCTTACTAACACATTGTCCTTAAGCATCTTTTTCATATTAGCAGAGAGAACAACAGTAATCATCATAGGAAGTCCTTCTGGAACAGCCATTACGATAACAGTTACAGCCAATGTAATTGTGTTAATCAATGTTTGAAAGACAAAAGGGAAATTAGTAAGTCTTGATAAAATAATAGCTCTATCAAAATTACTATCAATAATAAAATTAATAAAAAGATTTGCAATTGCTATAAAAATAGCAGCAGTATATCCCATTTTACTAATGGTTGTAGCTAAATGTTGAAGACGTTCACGAAGGGGACTAGGAATTGTGTCTTCTTGAATCTCAAGGGCAAGTTTTCCGTAAAAAGTATTATCGCCTACAGAATCAACAACCATAGCACCATCGCCTTCACAAACAACACTTCCTGTAAATAAACCAGATAATGATAATAAGCCTAAGGAAGATGGATTAGCAACATAGCTAGATGCTTTTCGTATTTCTTTAGATTCTCCATTTAATGCAGATTGGTCTACCATAAGTTCTCCGCATATAACATGGCCATCAGCAGGAATACGCTCCCCCGCTTGTAGAAGAACAAGATCACCGACAACTAGTTCAGATATGGGAATAAGAATAAGAGAATTATTTCTCTTTACTCGGCAGCTAATGGCACCAGATTCTTGTTGTAATTTTTCAAAAGCAGATTCACTTCCGTATTCTGAAATGGTTGAGACAAGGGTAGCAATCATAAGAGCAAAAGCAATTCCAGCAGAATCATACCAGCTTGCATCTTTAAACATAAAGACAATATTTACACCCAGAGCCATTAATAATATTTTTATAATTGGATCTCCGAAACTTGCAAGGTATTGGGATAAGAATCCCTTACGCTTTCGTTTACTGATTATATTTTTACCGTATTTCTTTTCGGACTTTTCAACTTCTATAGAACTAAGTCCTGTTAAATTTGTTTTCATATTTACCATTTTGTGTACTCCCGTAAAAATATAAATTGTGATATATCATCTTATTAGGACAGGTAAAGAATTAGAACAGTGTCATTGAAAAAATAGCTGTTGGAGGTTATAATAAAAATTAAAAACTTTATGTTGATAGAATGAGGGAGAATATTATATGTTTTTGAGTCTTGCATTAATGATATTATGTGGTCTTGTTTTAAGTGGGATCATGCAAAAATTAAAATTACCAGGTCTTATTGGTATGCTTCTAACGGGCATAATACTAGGGCCATATGTACTTAATCTAATTGCACCAGAGGTACTTAATATTTCTGCTGATTTAAGAAAAATTGCTTTAATTGTAATTCTTACAAGGGCAGGGCTAGCACTTAATATAGAGGATTTAAAAAAAGTGGGTCGCCCAGCAATTTTAATGTGCTTTGTTCCAGCAACATTTGAAATAGTAGCTACAACAATATTTGCACCTATGTTCTTTCCAATTTCACATTTGGAAGCAGCTATAATGGGAACAGTACTTGGTGCTGTATCTCCTGCCGTAGTTGTACCTAAGATGCTCAAGTTAATGGAGAATGGTTATGGGAAATCAAAGAGTATCCCACAGCTTATTTTAGCTGGGGCATCAGTTGATGATATTTATGTTATTGTACTTTTTACATCATTTATGGGAATGTATGAGGGCAGTAGTTTTGATTTTGTAAGTCTTATTAAAATTCCAATATCTATTGTGTTAGGATTATTGACTGGTATTTTACTAGGTCTTATATTGGTAATATTATTTAAGAAAATTCATATGAGAGATACAGTTAAGATATTGATTGTATTAAGTGGAGCATTTCTTCTTGTGTGGCTCGAGGTAACAGTTGAAAAATATGTGCCAATGTCAGGATTACTAGCTGTAATGGCATTAGGTGTAACAATACTAAAACAGTATGGTGAATTAGCAAAAAGACTATCAAGTAAGTTTTCAAAAATATGGGTTGCAGCAGAATTAATGTTATTTGTATTAGTAGGTGCAACTGTAGACATAAATTATGCAACAAAGGCAGGAATTATAGCTTTAATACTTATTGCTATTGCCCTTATTATACGAATATGTGGTGTATTGGTTTGCCTTGTTAAAACACAACTAAGTATGAAAGAAAGGCTATTTTGTGCCATTGCATATTTACCTAAAGCAACTGTACAGGCAGCTATAGGTGGACTTCCATTAGCGGCAGGTGTTGGTGCTGGAAATACAATTTTGACAATTGCTGTATTAGCAATTCTAATTACTGCACCACTTGGAGCAATAGGTATAGATGGTTCATATAAAAAGTTACTAGAGACATAATAGATTTAAGGGAAGTATTGAATGGCAAATAAGAAGAAAAATGAAGTAACAATACGTAGTTCAGCCACATATTGTTTATATCAGGTTTTGATAGATATATGTTAGGGTTTGAGGAAGTAATTAAATAAAACTAAGTTATGGGCAATGAAGGGGATAGGTTTTAATAATATGATTAAAGAAATTAAATCGAATGATTTGGCACAAGCACTTGATCTTGTAAATAATGTTTTTTCTGAATTTGTAGCAATAGAATATTCTGAAGAAGGTAAGAATACATTTAATGATTATTTGAAACACAAAGATGAAGAAATGGCTCAAGGTTTAAAAACTGGACATAAAAAAATGTGGGGTTATTATCAAGATAATAAAATCGTAGGTGTTATTTCAATTAGAGATGTATCACATATTTCATTGTTGTTTGTAGATAAAAAGTATCATAGAAAAGGTATAGCGAAACAATTATTTAATGTTTTGCTTGAGGATACTATAAAACAGTCAAAGACAGATAAGATTACAGTTAATTCATCACCCTATGCAGTTGAAGTTTATGAGCATTTGGGATTTGAAAAAACAGGTGAGAAACAAGAAAAGGATGGAATAATATTTGTACCTATGATGCGCTTGATATAAGAATATTAATAATTTCATTCCTTTTGAAGATACTCAGAATAGATATGACCTTTTTTGTATATTCTTGTCAAATGGATATATAGAAAGAAATTATTTGACATTAACCCCCACACCTGATATTATGCAAGTGAATACTTGCACGGGCGGTGAAACTATGTTTGATGAAACGCAAAATAAAATTATTAATGCAGCTATGAATCTTATTATGGAACGAGGATACTCTTCCACAACAACAAAGGATATTGCAGTATCAGCAGGAATTAATGAATGTACTATATTTCGAAAATTTAAGGGTAAGAAGGAAATTGTTTTATCTGCCATGCAGTTATCTGAATGGAACCCTGGATTAAAGGAAAGTGATTTTCGATATAGTGGTGAATTGGAAAGTGATTTAATTTCCTTTTCAGAGGTTTATATGAAAAGAGTAACGCCTAAAATGGTAAAGCTATCTATTGGTTTACGTACTCCAGAATTATATTTGGATACAGCAAATGGTATATTGGAAGTACCCCTTACATTTAAAAAAGTTTTGGTTAACTATTTTAGTGAAATGAGAGACAAGATTGAAGGGACAGACTATGAAAATATGGCAATGATGTTTTTATCTATGAATTTTGGATTTGTTTTTTTAAAGGCATCATTTGAATCTCATCTAACGGAGATAGAGAAAGAAGATTATATTAAGAATAGTGTAAAAATATTTGTAAAAGGTATTGAAAAAAAGTAATGGTACGTAAGAGTGCCATTATTTTATAATCTTAATGCAAGTACATACTTGCGCAATGGAAGGAGAATAAAATGAAAATATGTAAAAATATATATCAAATTAAACTTGATTTTAATGTAACAAGTGAAATAAAGAGATTTGTATATGTGTATTTAATTACAGGAAAAGATTGCTATCTTGTGGATTCTGGTGTTGATGGTTGTGAGAAACAAATTGAAGACTATATGAAGAAATTAGGCCGTGATATTACAGAAATAAAGGGTATTTTTTTGACCCATGCCCATCCAGATCACATAGGTGGAGCAGCAGAGATTAAGAAATTATCAGGTTGTAAAATATATGCGTCTGATATTGAAAGAAGATGGATAGAAGATATAGATATTCAATTTAAACAACGCCCTATACCTAACTTTTATACATTGGTAAACTCTTCTGTTAATATTGATCAAACAGTAAAAGAGGGAGATACCATTTATCTGGAGTCAGGATTATCAATAGATATATTGGAGACAGCAGGACACTCTAAAGATTCAGTATCATATATGATTAGAGAAGAAAATGTGTTATTCTCTGGTGATGCAATTCCAGCATCTAATGATATTCCTATTTTTGTTGATGCAGAAGCAAGTGAGAATACTCTAATAAAAATTATAAATCAAAAAACAATAAAATTTTGTTGTCCAGCTTGGGATAGAATATATGATGGTGATGAAGTAGAAGAGATATTGAGAAATAGACTTCTGTTTTTAGAAAATATGAAAGAGGTTGTTTACAAAATAGAAATGGAATATAAGGAAGAAAGTGAAGAAAAGAAAGAGGAACTTATATGCAATTTATTAGACTTAGATGAGCTAATGGGCAATCCTCTGTTTAAAATAAGTATAGAAGCATGTAAGAATTCTATGAAATAGTATATAGATTTATAGAATTGAGTATTAAGTTGCCAGATGGTATAATAAAATGTATTAAATCTGTAACCTGCGAACATTTTACTATTGTTGCAGTTGAAGATGATAAGATAATTGGTTTTTGGGATATAGATAAGACAGGATATTTAGAACGTCTATATATTCACAAAGATTATTAAAATGTCGGAATTGCAACTGCTATTTGCAATGAATTAGAAAAGTCAGTTAATATAGATATAATTACTACCCATGCATCTATTACAGTGAAGCCTTTCTTTGAAAAGAGAGGGTACAGTATAGTTAAGGAACAAAAGGTAGATAGAAAAGGAGTTTTTTAAATAAATTATATTATGGAAAAAGATAAAAGCAAACAAGGGGATAATAAGTTGTTTAGCAACTATGAATTATCAGAAGATATATTAAATGCATTAGAATTATTAGGATATAAGAATCCTACAGATATTCAAAAGGAAGTAATACCAGCAGTATTAAATGGAAGACATGTAGTGGCAAAGGCGCCTACTGGAAGTGGAAAAACAGCGGCTTTTGCTATTCCTATTTGTGAGCAGGTTATTTGGGAAGAAAATGCACCACAGGCATTAATACTAGAACCAACTAGAGAATTAGCAGTGCAGGTTAGTGATGAAACATTTTATATAGCAAGAAAAAAACGTTTGAAAGTGCCAGCAGTATTTGGAGGATTTCCAATAGATAAGCAGATTCAGACACTAAGACAGAAGTCTCATATTGTAGTAGGAACTCCAGGTAGAGTTATGGATTTAATTAGAAGAGGTAGTTTGAAACTTGATAAGATTTCGTATCTAGTAATTGATGAAGCAGATCAGATGTTAGATATGGGATTTATTGATGAGGTAAAAGAAATAATTGAGATGGTTTCGAGGGAAGTTACAATATCTCTATTTTCGGCTACTCTAAAACCAGAGATTGAGCAAATAGTGGATAAATACATAAAAGATAGTGTACAGATTATGCAAGAAGCAGATGAACAACAAGCTACTGCTATTACTCAAAAACTCTATAATGTAGATGCGGAACACAAATATGAGGCATTGATTGATGTTTTAATATCAGAAAATCCAGATAGTTGCATGATTTTTTGTGCTACAAGAGAGATGGTAAATGTATTATTTCAGAAGCTTAGAAGAAGTCGTATTTTTTGTGGAATGATTCATGGTGAGATGGAGCAGAGGGATCGTTTGAAAACAGTGGATGCATTTAGACGAGGAGGATTTCGTTTCTTGATAGCTACGGATGTAGCAGCTAGGGGCGTTGATTTTGATAATATTACACACGTTATTAATTATGATTTTCCAAAGGGTAGAGAGACATATGTTCATCGAATTGGGCGTACAGGAAGAAATGGAAAGACAGGTATAGCAATTAGTTTGGTATGTGAAGAAGATCGTAGAATGCTTAAAATGGTAGAAACATATATGGATCAAGAGCTGCAAATCACAGAATGTCCAGTTAGAGAGGAAATCACTGAAAAAGAATTTTGGAAGAAACAACGTGAAAAAGTAGAAGCAAAGCCACAAAAAGGTGCAGCAGTACATAAAGGAATTATGCGATTAACCATTGGTGGTGGTCGAAGGTCTAAAATGCGAGCAGGCGATATTGTTGGAGCAATATGTAGTCTTGAAGGTGTGGAGATAGCTGACATTGGAATTATTGATGTTAGAGATAGCTATACTCATGTAGAGATATTGAACGGTAAGGGAGCATATGTGTTGAAGCATTTGCAGAAGAGAGCTATTAAGGGCAAGATTAGAAAAGTTAAATAATACTTGTCTGGAATATATGAAATATATGTTAAAAGCAATCAGTTTATAATGAAAACTGGTTGTTTTTTTGTGCTAAATATGCTTAAAACAATAACCGACACAAATCTGAGTCTATTCAACAAAATAAAGAAAATGCATATATTGTTTAGTAGGACGTTTTACAAATAGATATAAATATAAGTTAAGAGGAGCTTGAGATGGAGCGTATTGCTGTATTATTTTATTTGAATGGAAATAACGAGCTTGAACCAGAGGTTTGGGAATCCTTTTTAAAACTGTTTGATTTAGAAATTTCTGATAATATAACTATTTTGGCTCAAGTAGCAAGGCAAGAAAAAATCGTTACAGAAATAATACGTTCAGGTTATATATATCCAAATTTTAAAGAGCAGTGGTCAGGAATAAGAAGATATGAAATGACAAGTAAGGGTAAAGTTCAACTACCTTTGTTAGAAATCAGTAATATGTCATCCCCTCAAACACTATATGATTTTATTGTTTGGGCGCAGTCAAATTATACCGCAGATAAATATGTATTACTTTTAGGGGGGCATGCTTATCAGTTTGTGGGCATTTCTCCTGATTTTACTTGTGAAACACCGTATCTATTTGGTTTTCCAGAACTTGCCTATGCAATATGGAAAGCATATGAACAATCGCAAAAACAGTTAGATTTATTAATATTAGATACCTGTTATGCTAGTTCATTTGAAACATTTTGTGAACTAAGTAACTATCCGCAATCAGCAGCAAAATATTTATTAACTTATATAGGTAATGTACCTTTAGAGGGGCTTCCCTATGATGCACTTATTAGAATAATAGAAAAGCATACAAGTAATAAAGATAATGACACTATAGAAATTATTAAACAAATAATAGACGAATTAACTATATAAAACTTTACTAACCCTATGTTGGGAATTTCTTTGAATAAAAATATTATTAAATTCTGTAAAAAAGAGTTTGACTCTATTGCCAGTTTATATATGGAAAATGAAAGCCAATACAAAAATTTGCAAACACCTTATGATGTTATAACGGCTGATAGTAATTACCCATGGCATCTTCACATTCAATATATTTATCAAGCAGCAGAAATGTTAGTAATTGCTAAGACATCAAAACCATTTTACGATAGAGACATTTTACCAATAAATGTTTTATATAAAAGAATTCCAGATAAAGAAAGAAAGCAATTATATAGGCGCCTTGCTTTCTGTGATAACAATCGTTGGTGCCAATTGATATGTGGTTTAGAAGAGAATAAGGATGGTATTCATGGTGAAATGGATATGCAGCCTTTTAGCATATCTAGAAATATTCTTCAGTCCTTTGTTTCAAATATGAACCCTCATATTCCACTTGAAATGCAAATACAAATGGCAGAAAGGCTGATTCAGGTGCGAGAATGGAATTTAGATAATAATAATAGCATTTTTCGTTATAGAAATATGAACATAGCATTTATTCTTCCTCATTGTAAATTAACTGGTGGGATGAAAATGCTTCTTCAACAAATGAGACTTTTAAAAGAACGTGGGCATACCATATATGCCATTTTTAGAACAGAGCCATCAACAAATAAGATAGATTTGGAATGGAGTCATATTGATGCAGATAAAATTATAGCAGCACCTCGTGATAAAAGAATTCAAGATTACTTACCAGAATGTGATGTTATAGCGGCTGGTTGGTTAGATCAACTTTCGGAATTAACCCAGTTAAATACACCAGTTTTATATTGGGAACAAGGGCATGAGTTTCTTTTTGGTGATATACCAGAAGAATACACAT
>JAVBSN010000046.1:0-4591 GCA_031547045.1 Lachnospiraceae bacterium | reverse complement strand
AATATAAAATGTAATCCTAGACATATTAATAAACCTATTGCATCTTTTTTCTTTACTACGAAATAGCATACTATTAAACTTAGAGCAACATGTCCAATCATAGTTAGTATTCTTTCATATCCTGCAAGATAAAATAAACTTGATTTAGTAGACAACATTATTTCTTTCACATATACAAGCTGATTTGTATCTATACCAGTAGCATTTAATGATTCAATAGTCGCATCTAAACCACCTGTATTAATCATAATTGCATATATTAGATTATTAATATATGTCATACCTATAATTATTATGGCTTCTATTCCACCATGACCTAATCCTGCCGCAATACCCCTCTTAAATGTAAATTCCTTAGCTATAACTTTAGCTACAACATATCTTCCTGCTAGTTCAAATAATCCTGCTGTCAAAGCAAGAATAAAACAATATAAAATATAATGATTTTTAACAAAATCTATATACCCATTAATAGAAGATACTACATTAAGTATTGGTAATCTTATTATTACTTGAGTAACAAAAAATCCTAATGCTCCCAATCCCCAAGCTGACCATATCCCTTGCTTTTTATTCTTAACTCCAAAGACTATTAATACTACTATAGGCAATATTAAACTTATAAATAATGTTATTACTATTCCTATTATTGCTCCTGTTGATACCATACTATTACCCCTCTTTCTTAAAATTCATATTGAAAAAATAGAATATTGTCATATGTGTGAACTCCTTCCTATGTAATCTAGGCTTTCATTCACCTCCTTATGATGCCTGAAGTAATTTTTAGTTACTCCTACACCAAAACAATATACCCGACAACTCCTGTTACCTTGTATATACAATACGTCTCTTGCAACCTTTTGTAAATATTTATTTTGTTTTATTACTCAATGCCAAAAAGTATACAATTTCCATATCAATCTATATTCTTATTTTTTTATTTTTGAGATATATTATAAATCAAAACTGCCATATGTATATAGTATACACATGACAGTCTTATATTAAATATAATAATTATTTTTTAGTAATATATCCTTGTGCTTTAAGAAGTTCTGCACATAATACTGCACCACCTGCAGCACCTCTTACTGTATTATGTGATAAACCAACAAACTTCCAGTCATAGATAGAATCTTCACGAATACGTCCAACGCTTACGCCCATTCCGTTTTCATAATCAACATCTAGATTTACTTGTGGTCTATTATCTTCTTCTAAGTATTGGATAAATTGTTTTGGTGCACTTGGAAGTTGTAACTCTTGTGGCACACCCTTAAAGTTAACTAATCTATCAATTAATTGCTCTTTTGTAGGTTGTTTCTTAAACTTAACAAAAACAGCGGCTGTATGACCATTTAATACTGGTACACGAATACATTGGCAAGTAATACTTGGAGTAGTAGCTGGCTCAATAACACCATCTTTAATCTCTCCCCATATTCTAAGTGGCTCTTTCTCTGATTTCTCTTCTTCACCACCGATAAATGGGATAATATTCTCAACCATTTCTGGCCACTCTGCAAAAGTCTTACCAGCTCCTGAAATTGCTTGATAAGTTGTAGCAACTACTTCATATGGCTCAAACTCTTTCCAAGCAGTAAGTACTGGTGCATAACTTTGAATTGAACAGTTAGGTTTAACTGCTACGAATCCTCTAGTAGTTCCTAATCTCTTCTTTTGGAACTCTATAACTTCCATATGCTCTGGATTAATCTCAGGTACTACCATTGGTACATCTGGAGTCCATCTATGAGCTGAGTTGTTAGATACAACTGGAGTCTCTGTTTTTGCATACTCATCTTCAATAGCTTTAATCTCGTCTTTTGACATGTCTACTGCACTAAATACGAAATCTACTGTACTTGCAACTTTTTCAACTTCATTTACATTATAAACTACTAAATTCTTAACTGCTTCTGGCATAGGTGTTGTCATCTTCCATCTGTCACCAACTGCTTCCGCATATGTCTTTCCAGCACTTCTTGGACTTGCTGCAATTGTTGTTACTTCAAACCAAGGGTGATTCTCTAATAGTGCTATAAATCTTTGTCCTACCATACCAGTACCACCAAGGATACCTACTTTTAGTTTCTCACTCATTGTCATCTCTCCTAATATAGTAAATTAATTACTTAATAACTCTAACTTTAACTACGCCATCAATAGCTTTAAGTGCATCTACTACATCATCAGCAATTACTTCTGATACATCTAGTAATGAATATGCCCAATCGCCTCTTGATTTACTAATCATATCTGATACGTTAACACTCTTTGAGGCAAATGCTCCAGTAAATTGAGTTAACATGTTTGGTATATTCTTATGGTTAATAGCTACACGTGCAACATTTGAACAGATTCCCATATCACATGCTGGATAGTTAACCGAATTTCTAATATTACCGTTTTCTATATAATCCATAACTTCTTTTACTGCCATTATTGCACAGTTATCCTCTGATTCTTGAGTTGACGCTCCAAGATGAGGTAATGTAAGTACATTTTTAACTGCTGCTATTGCTGGGTTAGGGAAATCAGTTACATATTTTGCAACTTTACCAGCTTCTAATGCTGCCTTCATATCAGCATCATTTACTAATAAATCTCTTGAGAAGTTAAGAATAACTACATTCTCTTTCATCATAGCTAGAGAATTAGCATTAATTATCTCTCTAGTACTATCTAATAGAGGCACATGCATTGTTATATAATCACACTCTCTAAAAATGTCTTCAACATTATTGATGTGTTTTACGTGTCTTGATAAAGACCATGCTGCGTCAATAGATACATATGGATCATATCCATATACTTCCATACCTAATCTAAATGCTGCATTAGCAACTTTAGCACCAATTGCACCTAAACCGATTACACCGATTTTCTTACCCATTACTTCACAACCAGCAAACTTAGATTTGTTAGATTCTACTGACTTTGCTATATCTGGATCAGAAGCATTTTCTTTAACCCAGTTATATCCGCCAACTAAATCTCTTGATGCCATTAACATACCTGCAAGAACTAATTCTTTAACACCATTTGCATTTGCACCTGGAGTATTAAACACTACAACACCTTGCTCAGCACATTTATCTAAAGGAATATTATTTACTCCTGCGCCTGCTCTTGCTATTGCAACTAAATTATCTGACATTTCCATATCATGCATAGATGCACTTCTTACTAATACTGCTGCTGCATCATTAATATCACTTACTACCTCATACTTATCTGTAAACAAATCCATACCACAATCTGCAATAGGATTTAAACAATTAATCTTAGCCATTATTATTCTCCTCGTTATATATATGTTTCTTCCACTCAACTACGGCTCATAAATACTTCGCCTAGGTTCGGGAAGGGCTTTCTCGCTAAGTTCGACAATACCTCACTAAGCGTTCAATGCCTCAAAATTTCTCATAAACTCAACTAGTTTTTCAACACCTTCGATTGGCATTGCATTGTAGATACTAGCTCTCATACCACCAACTGAACGGTGACCTTTTAAGTTAACGAATCCTGCTGCTGTAGCTTCTTTAACAAACTTAGAGTCTAACTCATCATTACCTGTTACAAATGGTACATTCATAAGTGAACGATCTTTCTTAACTACAGTTCCACTAAACATATTGCTTGAATCTAAGAAATCATATAAGATAGCAGCTTTTTTCTCATTATGAGCTTTCATTGCTTCTAAGCCACCCATCTCTTTAACCCATTTGAATACTTTACCACAGATATAGATACCATATGCTGGTGGTGTGTTATATAATGAATCATTGTCTGCTTGAGTCTTGAATTTTAACATTGTTGGTGTTCCTTCTAAACAATCATCAGTGATTAAATCTTCTCTAACGATAGCAACTACTACACCTGCTGGTCCAACGTTCTTTTGAACACCAAAGAAAATCATTCCATAGTCTTCAACATTAACTGGCTCAGATAATATATCTGATGACATATCTGCAACTAAAAGTTTTCCTTTTGTGTTAGGTAACTCTTTAAAAGTTGTTCCGTAAATTGTATTGTTATGACAGATGTATACATAATCTGCATCTGGTGAAATATCTAAGTCTGAACAATCTGGAATATATGAAAATGTCTTATCTGCTGAACTTGCAACAGCATTAGCTTTACCATACATTTGAGCTTCTTCATATGCTTTTTTAGCCCATTGTCCTGTAATAATATAATCTGCTACTTTATTTTTCATAAAGTTCATTGGTATAGTTGCGAATTGTTGTGAAGCACCACCTTGTAAAAATAATACCTTATAATTATCTGGAATATTTAATAAATCTCTTAAATCTTGCTCTGCTGTTTGAATAATATTCTCAAAAGGTTTTGAACGGTGACTCATCTCCATAACGCTCATACCTGTTCCTTCATAATCAAACATCTCTTCTGCTGCTTGCTTTAGTACTACCTCTGGTAATACTGATGGTCCTGCTGAAAAATTAAAAACTCTTGCCATTTGTCTTCTTCCTCCTAATTGAAACTATTTATCTTTCTCTAAATCTTCTTCTGAAAAACATGTCTCGATAGCAGCACCTGCCGCAACCATAGGCCATACTTTATC
>JAVBSN010000112.1:0-25164 GCA_031547045.1 Lachnospiraceae bacterium | reverse complement strand
CATTATTTTTCTCCCTTTCTCGTATGAACATCAATATATTGTCTGTACTATATGATATTCCAAAATCAGGAAATATATAACCACCTTTTTTAGTCGTTTATGGACTTATATCGTATTACGTTGTCGCATTGCCTCATACATTAAGACAGTAGCTGCTGTAGCCGCATTTAGCGACTCAACTCGACCCATCATTTTAATTTTTATTAACTTATTTGCACACTTAGATAACTCTTCAGTAAGACCATTTCCTTCATTGCCAATTAAAAATGCACTTCCACTAGAATAGTATTCATCATAAAAAGATTTACCAGATAAATGAGCAGCAAATACATTTATATTGTTACTCTTTAAATCCTCTACAGTATCTATTATATTATCTGAATATATAAATGGTACTCTAAATATAGAACCCATGGTTGATCTAACTACTTTGGAATTATACACATCTACTGTGTCCTTACTCATTATTATTCCATCTACTCCTGCACCTTCAGCCGTTCTTATTATAGTTCCAAGATTTCCTGGGTCTTGTAGATTTTCAAGAACTATTATTAGCGGATTCTTTTTACTTATTATACTACTAATACTATATTCAAATACTTTAACAATTGCCATTACTCCTTGAGGAGTTTTTGTATCTGACATTGTCTTATATACATTTTCTCCAACTAATTCATAGTTAATATCAATAAATAAATCCTTATGTTCATTATAAAATTCTTCTGTTACATATGTTTTTACAATATGTGTGTTAGGAATTTCTCTAAACATCCTTATTCCTTCCACAACAAAAACACCTTGCTTCTTACGAAGCTTGGTGTTTTTTTGAAGTTTTATAATATCTTTAATTTCTTGATTATTTATGCTAGTTATCATAAATACCTTCCTCTAAACTTAAATATTATTAATTAAACTTTATCCTTATACTTCTTTTTCAGTTACTTTCACATTATCTTCGCCCAACTTTTCGGATAATTTATGAATTAACTCATCTGTAATATTAACAGCAAATTTTTTTCCTAATTGCTTTTGCAATCTTTCTGCTTCCAGATATATTATCACTTCTGAATTTCCAGCATATTCTTCAACCACACTTAATAATTTATCTTCGTCGGCAATATATGTTTCCTTATCACAATATTTCAAAAATAATTTTTTAATTTTTTGTGGTTTCATATCATCAAACAGTTTTATTTCACTTGCTATTATCTTACATTCCTCTTCCGTAACTGTAGCTCGTCCTCTAACTATAATCTTATTATCTATATCTAACTTAGCCTTACAATTCTCATAATCACGAGGGAACACTATAACTTCTACGCTTCCTACAAGGTCTTCTACTGTTAAGAATGCCATATTTTGATTATTTCTTGTTAACTTAACTGTTTTATTAGATATAAGTCCTCCAACTTTATACTCCTGTTGATCTCTAACCTTCGGCTTGTTAGTCTCTTCATCAATTATAAAGTCTGTAGTATATACATTTGTATGCTTCTTGATAACATCTATATATTCTTCAAGTGGATGACCACTTATATATATACCTAACACTTCTTTTTCATTTGCTAGTAATTCTGCTTTATCATATTCTTCTACATCAGGATAGACTATTTCAAATTGATCCTTTTCCTCTTCTCCTGCTATATCAAACAGATTCATCTGTCCTGCAATATTATGCTTTTTATTATCATTTATATTATCTATAATCTGAGCATATACTTGCATCATTTGTTTACGATTAGCTCCCAGACTGTCAAGAGCTCCACCCTTTATAAAGTTCTCTATACTTCGTTTGTTAAGAGATTTATCACTACATCTATTAATAAAATCATTAATATCCTTAAATCGTCCTCTTTCAGTTCTCTCTTCAATTATACTATTGATAACTGTATATCCAACATTTTTAAGTGCAGATAAACCATATCTTATAGCTCCATTAGACACAGAAAACTCACCATAACCTTCGTTAATATCTGGTGGTAATATTTTAATACCCATCTGCCTACATTCCATTATATATTCAGATACCTTACCACTATTTCCATTAACAGATGATATTAATGCTGCCATAAATTCTACAGGATAATAACATTTTAAATATGCTGTTTGGTATGCTACTACCGCATAAGCTGCTGCATGAGATTTATTAAATGCATACTTAGCGAAATCTACCATATCATCAAATATCTTATTTGCAGTTTTCTCACTAATTCCTTTTGCTATACAACCTGGAACACCTTCTTCTTCGTTACCATATACAAAGTTTTTACGCTCCCTAATCATAACATCTGATTTCTTCTTAGACATTGCTCTACGAACCAAATCACTTCTTCCTAATGTATATCCAGCTAGCTCCATAACTATTTGCATAACCTGTTCTTGATATACAATACATCCATAAGTAGGTGTTAAAATAGTTTCTAGCTCTTTACAATCATATGTTACATTTTCAGGATGTTCTTTTCCCTTGATATAGTAAGGAATAAAATCCATTGGCCCGGGTCTATAAAGGGATATTCCCGCTATAACATCTTCTAAACTTCCAGGTTTTAATTCCTTCATAAAGCTCTTCATACCAGCACTTTCAAGCTGGAATATACCGTCTGTTTTACCTGATGATATAAGTTCAAATACTTTCTTATCATTATAATCTATATTATCAATATCTAAATCTTCACCAGTTCTTCTAACTATATAAGAGACTGCATTTTGAATTACAGTTAAGTTTCTAAGTCCCAAAAAGTCCATTTTAAGAAGACCCAATTCTTCAATAGTAGTCATTGTAAATTGAGTAGTAATTGCGTCCTCTGAACCTTTTGATAACGGTACATATTCATCAATTGAATCTCTACCAATTACAACACCAGCGGCATGCATACCAGTATGGCGTGGTAACCCTTCTAATTTTCTTGACATATCAATAAGGTATTCTATGTCATCATCATTTTCACACAAAGCTCTTAAATCTTTACTAACCTCTAATGCTTTAGCAATAGTCATTCCAATGTCTGTAGGTATTAACTTTGCTACCATATCACAAGTTGCATACGGTAAATCTAATGCTCTACCAACGTCTCTTATTACACTTTTTGCTGCCATAGTTCCAAATGTTACTATCTGAACTACTTTGTCTTTGCCATATTTATCTACAACATAATCAATAACTTCCTGTCTACGTTCAACGCAGAAATCAATATCTATATCCGGCATAGATACTCTTTCTGGATTAAGAAAACGCTCAAAAATAAGACCATACTTTATAGGGTCAATATTTGTTATTCCTAAACAATAGGATACAATACTTCCTGCTGCCGAACCACGACCTGGTCCAACTGCTATACCATTATCCCTTGCATATTTAATAAAATCCCATACAATTAAAAAGTAATCAACATATCCCATTTGATTAATTGTAGAAAGTTCATAATCAAGCCTTTCCTTTAATTCATCTGTTACAGGATTGTATCTATCTTCAATTCCTTCATTACATAACTTTGCTAAATAGGTATAAGCATCATATCCTTCTGGAACTGTATATTCTGGAACTTTTTGTTCACCAAATATTATCTCTACATTACATCTCTCTGCTATTTTATGTGTATTTTCTAATGCTTCTAATGCATATGGAAATAACGTCTTCATCTCTTCCTCTGATTTGAGATAATATTGTCCTCCATCATAACGCATTCTATCTTCATCAGCAACCTTACGGTTTGTTTGGATACATAATAATATATCATGTGCTTCCACATCAGTATCATTTACATAATGTATATCATTTGTAGCTACTAGTGGTATACCTAATTCTTTGGACATACGAAGAAGACCATTATTAACAGTTGTCTGGTCGCTAATTCCATGGTCTTGTAATTCCAAGAAAAAATTATCCTTACCAAATATCTCAATATGGTCAAGTGCCGCTTGCTTAGCTTCTTCATAAAATCCTTTTCTTATATTTGAAGCCACTTCTCCTGCTAGACATGCACTAAGAGCAATAATTCCTTCACTATATTCAGCTAACACTTCTCTATCTACTCTTGGTTTATAATAGAACCCTTCAGTAAACCCTTTGGATACTATTTTAGCAAGATTATGATAACCTATATCATTTTCAGCTAATAAAACAAGATGATAGTATCTATCTTCACCTTTAACAATTTCTCTATCAAATCTTGAATCAGGAGCAACATATACTTCACAACCTATTATAGGTTTTATACCAACTTCTTTGGCCGCACGATAAAAGTCTATTACTCCATACATTACACCATGATCTGTAATAGCAATGCTATCCATGCCAACTTCTTTGGCTCTTGCAACTAATTCTTTTATTTTTGAAGATCCGTCTAATAAACTATATTCAGTATGGACATGCAAATGAGTAAATGCCATAATATCTCCTATCTTTTGTTCTTCAATAACTCTTTTCTAATGTATAAAAATGTTGCATCTTCACCTTCTTCGGCTAATTTATAAAGCAACATTTCTAAAAGTTCTTTAGTTTTAGGATGTAATAAATATCGTTCTCTACCTTTTAAATAATAGTCTAAGGCTGCTCCGTCATCATAAGTTTCAGGATTGTAATTCTTAGATGCTGCCATTCTATCACATAACATTTCTACAACATATTTTTCAGGCATAGGACCTCCTGCTAATGGTGGTCCCTCTTTATCTAAGTTATAATCAATCCAATATTCTAAATGATGTCTATTACGTCCCTTGTGATGAAGCCATGCTGAGGTATATCCTTTTTCTTCACGTTCTGCATTATTAGGGCTTCTATCTCCTTGATAATATTTTGCTCCTACACTAAATTCAGTGTAAGAATATTTAGATAAATCATGTAATAAACCTTGCTTATATAATCCGCATCTAAAACAGTATTTGAGTACCATCCACTTATGCTTGTTTATTGTTTTAAGATGATTATACCATTTCATGTAAATATCTCCGCTTCTATATTTTCACTAATCTATTATATATAAATATATTCACTATAATTAAATATAATCTAGAAATTCCACAAACCATATAGTGGTATATTAAGAACTCCCTTAGAAAATCCTAGACTTCCCAATGATATTCTAATTGCCATTCTATTATTATACTTTTGATGAAACACTTTTATACTTTGAGCTTTCGTTCTTATAGTAGATTGTACATCTACAGGAATTATTTCTCCATCATCTTCAAATAAGAAATCTACTCTTGCTGTTGCTCCTGATATCCAGAAATATAACTCACCTACAGTTTGATTCAATGTAAGTTCTGCTAAAACCATTTGTTCAGTTAATGCGCCTTTCATAACATCAAAAATATCTTCTCTATCAAGAAGTTTTATTGCACCATATCCTGCCATTTGTCTTAATAATCCGTGATCCAAATGATACAATTCAAAAGATTTCTTATCTACATAATCAGATAATGGTGATACACCCTGCTCAACTCTATATACTCTTCTTAATAATCCATTATCCACAAGCCAGTATGTTGAACTTTCATATTCTCTTGCTCTTGCCCTAGTATCAACATATCCATACATAAACTTTCTATTATCCTTTGACAGTTGAACTGGAATACTATCCCATACCTTTAATATCTTTTTAACTATTATTTTTGGTGCATTTGCTTTAATATATTCTCTTTGTTCATCTAATATTTCTTTTTGAAGTCTTTCAATAACACTTAAGTTGCCATTTTTAACATACTCAACAACAACTGCTGGCATTCCTCCAACAACAAAAAATATTTTTAGATATTCTACTATCTTATCAATCACTGCTGACTCTACAGGTTTAATTCTTTGCTCTTCAATATATTTACATAAGTTTTGAGCTTTATTAGCTGTCAAAAACTCTTCAAATGTCATCGGCATCAATGTATGGGTAATAATATTATCACTGTAATTATCTTCGCCTTCTAGTTTTCCGACAAATGACGCAATTATACAATATCTGTATTCAGGATGATTTTTTCTGAAATTCATAACTTTATCAAGTCCTTTTTCTAATACTTGAAATTCATCAAAAACAATTAAAACCTTTTCCTTTGCAATATTTCTCCCCGTCATGTCTACTATGTATTCTTCTAATCTAATTCCATCACTTATTAAAGATTTACTTAATACAATATCATTTCTAAGGTCAACAATTACAGCACTTTCAAAAAAAGCACTACTAAAGTCTTCTACAGTCCATGACTTTCCAACTCCCTTTGCTCCTTTTATAAAAAGCACCTTTTCTTGAGATTCTTGGTACCACTTAGCTAGATCATTAATAATATTTCTATACATATCTCACCATCCATATCCCACATTTTTTTAACCATATTAACAATATAGCACTTTGCATATTAATTGTAAATATTTTTCCAAGCTTTCTCTAATAATTCTATTCCCTTTTGAATATCATCGCCTGAAAGTCTTGCAAAGCCTAAAATAATTGTTGGTTTATGTTTCTTTTCTCTAATGTAATAATCTGATAAACCATATACTTTTACACCCACACTACTAGCTTTATCAATTAATAACTGTTCACTATATTTTTCATCAAACTCAAGTAAAAGATGGAGACCTGCACTTTCTCCTTTAATAACAAAATCCATATTCATATTTTTAAGACTTTGTATTAGAATATCATGCTTTGCTTTGTATATTCCTCTCATTTTATTTAAGTGTCTTTCAAAATAACCATCTTGTATAAACTTACCCACTATTGTTTGATCAATTCTAGATACAGTTGAAAAATAAAAATCAGCTCTTTGCTTATATATTTCCATTAAGTTTTTAGGTAATACCATATAACCTAATCTAATAGCTGGTGCTATAGCTTTAGACAAGGTTCCTATATATATTACTTTATCCTCGCCTACATTACTTTGCAATGATGGTATAGGTTTTCCTGAATATCTAAATTCGCTATCATAATCATCTTCTATTATATATCTATCTTCTCTACTTTTAGCCCATCTTAATAATTTTATTCTATTATTAATTGGCATTACTGTTCCCATAGGAAATTGGTGAGAAGGTGTTACATATGCTATATCCGAGTCACTATCCTCCAACTCCTCCACATCTATTCCTCCAGCGCCAACTGATATAGGATTAACCTTATATCCAATACTATCAAATATTTTATATGCCTGCTTATAACTGGGGTTCTCCATCGCAACTATTCTATTTCCATGAAAAATCTTAGATAATAGCAATAGTAAATAATCACTTCCTGCCCCAATTATTATTTGATTCGCATCACATACTACACCCCTAGATTGATGTAAATACATTTTTATTATTTCTCTAAAATCTTCATCTCCTTGATGGTGACCAGCTTGAAATAATTGGCTATTATCATCAATCATGCAATCCTTCATAAGTTTACGCCATTTATTATAAGGGAAATTAGACATATCTACTCCCATTGGTGAAAAATCAAATAAGTATTTATTATTTTCAATAGTTTTATTTAATATATTTTCTGGTTCATTTTTAGGAATATATATTATATCTTCAATTTCATTAACAAAGTATCCTCGCTTAGGTATGGATTCTATATATCCCTCAGATTGTAATTGAGCATATGCCATATCTACCGTATTTCTACTAATAGATAAATGATTTGCTAATCCTCTACTTGAAGGCAATTTGGTATTAACAATAAGATTACCGTTTTTTATCTCTTCTCTTATGTATATATATATTTGTTCATATATTGGTTCCTTACTAGCATAATCTATTCCAATAGTTAACATATATTTCTCCTATTTTATATTTCAAAAAAGAGCTACTATTCAAGTAGCCCTTTTAATTTATTAATCTTCATCTTTATTAATAGATAACATTCCATTTTCATTGGCAGATAACAATAATGTTAATCCAATATTCTTATTAGCCTTGTCACCAGTTGCTACATATATTTCACCAGTTTCAATTAACGACTCTGCAATCTCCATTACCTTATCTTTAAATACCATTAATTCTCTTCTATCAAAAGAACTTAATTTAAACAAATATTGGTTCTTAGAACTAATAAGTAGGATGCTAAATGTATTACTATTTCCCTTTGATGATAACATAGCTGAACCAATCATTCTTGAATTGGCTACTATTATTTTTGAATTATCATCCCCTGAATACTCATCTACAATTAATCTATATACTTTAAGATAATCTTCTTCTTTGTCTGTCTGTATAGGCATCTCCGCAACTGCAAATTCTACTACTGAATCTGCAAATCTTATAGTTCCACCTTCATCATTTATTACTGGTGTACATTCCTTTGGCACAGCCAATCTAAAAAACTTATTCTCAATTATCTTCTTAGAATCATCATGGTCTAATGCAAGTAGGCTCATAAATTTCTTTTCTAACTTCCACATTGAAGTTAATGATTCATCATCGCCACCTATAGCATGTTTTCTTAATGTTTCATATAGATTCTTAATTGTATCATTCAACTCTGGATTATATTCGATTATTTTTTCAACAGCTTTCACATATCCTTCTTTAGCTGCTCTCAGATATAATTCAAACTTTTCAGCAACATTTGAAGTCTTACTTGATTTAGTCGTTATTACATCAAATAATAACTCTTTAGAAAAGTCATTAAATCCTTCATCAAAGGCTTTTTCCAAATAATACATAGAAAAGTTATCGCCTCTATAATTTTCATCAGCTTCTCTATTACGATATAATATTCCTAACTCATAAGCCGCTTCAACTTTTCCTAATCTATATGCTGTCTTATATGCATCTTCTATTTGAGTATCTGAAGCTAAATAAAATACTTGATCTTTTTTCTTATTTGCAACCTTAAGGGCTATATCTCCTAAACCATCCTTAATTGCTTGCTCCCATTCATCAACAGTAGCTTGAAGATCTGCACCATTTAATTCTTTTATGTCTCTAATATATGCATCCGCTTCATATATACCATTTTGTAATGCTTTACTAAAATACTCTAATGCTAATTCACCGTTTCTCTTAGTTTTAAGTACTCCATAATAATATAATCTTCCTAAATAGAAAGGCACTCTTTGGTGATTAAGCTTATTTGCTTCTTCATACCAATTAAGAGCTTGAGTATAATCTTTCATCTGTTGATCATATATATTCCCTATAAGAAATGCCAAATCTGAATCTTTATTAGCATTATATAACTGCTTAGCAAAATTAAGTGCTTTATCCACATTTCTATAAGGACTATCTTCATCAAAATACAATTCTATAAGCAAGTAACTTGCTTTTCTACTACCTTCTTTAAGTGCTTGCCTAGCAAAATTCATTGCTTGTTCATAGTCACCCATATAATAATAATATACTGCTTCTCTATAATACTGGTGCTCTCTTCTATTAGCACTTTCTGTACTTACTAGTGTTGGATTAACAAATGCAAATGAATTAGCAATCTCAAAAATAATCTCTTCATATTGCTCAATTATATCCATTGTAGCACATACAAATCTTAGGCATGTTAATCTCTTATTATGTTGAAAACCAAATGTTACAATACCTTTTTCCATATCCTTATGATAGTAAGTAGTACATATACCATCTGCATATTCTGTAACATAGGCATTAAAATTCAAATCTTCATCAAAAGCTTCATTTTGATATTTAACATATTCTTTTAAAGTTCTTGTTGATTCCTTTGGAAGACTATCATAACTTACATATATATTAAAATCTGTATATGTATGACTTGGTGCATAATATTCTTCTTCTGTATCAACATTAATACTCATTATCCAATCTTTAGGTAGCTTATGAATATATCCTTCAACCTGATTGTGTATATATATATATTGATATTGAAGTTTTGAAGCTTCAATACTCTTAAAATGCATTTCTATTCCTTTGGCTTTTCTCTTCTCAGCTATTTGAGTATATATTTTATCTTTTTCTTCAAATTGTATGCTATCAGTATGGGTACTTGTATATTCTACTCTATCCATTGCTGCTTGCGCTGAACTATCGCCTTGTTTGGCAAGTCGTTCATACCATATCTTAGCTTTATCTAAATCTATTGGTACAACAAAATCACTCTTATTACCAAATTGGTCAACTTTATTAAGACCCTCTTCGTATATTCCTCCTAGTGTCATACAAGCAGGTTTTATTCCACAAGCTGCTGCTCGTTCTAAATATGTAATTGCCTTAGAAAAATTCTGCCTATCTAATAACATTTTTCCAAGTTTAAATAACATATCTCCATCATCATTAAGCTTAGCATATTTTTCGTAGTAAAATATAGCCTTATCAATATCAATATTAACTTTTGAATTACTAAACTTACCTAATTCGTATAATTCTCCTAAGGTTTTTAAAGATTCGCATGCTAATTGTTTATATGTAGGATCCATAGCACCAGTATCTGCAATCTGTTCCAATAATGGAACTGCCTCTAGAGGAATACTCCTATCAAATAATTCTAATGCCCTATTATATTGTTTCTCAACATTATTAGTATATTCGTCTTGAGAATTCTTCGCAACTTTATTACCAATAAACGGTATTTTGTCAAGGAAATTACTGAATTTTCTCATACTTACCTCTCACCAACCCCATCTATAAATCTATATTAATGCACAACTATATTTATTCTATCATATGCGTAATTAACTTGCAACATAAACAAAATCAAGGCAAATCCTAGTGACTTGCCTTGATTATTTTGCTTATTATAGTAGACTATCAAATAATTGTCCTGATGACAATGTAGAATAGCTAGCACTACTATTATACAAACCATTACCATTTACAGTTGTATTGGCTAAGTTATAAATATCGCTTGCCTTCTTATATATCTTAGCTCCAAAAGATACTGATTCATTAAATAAGTTCTTAACTTCTTTCATATCTGCTGCCTTAAATTTTGTCTCATCTATAGATAACTTATTGTCATCACCTATCTTAATCCCAACCTTACCTAAAGCACTTTCATATACCTTAGTCTCATTAACCATCCAAAGGGTTTTCTTAAGTACAGAATCTGTATCTACTTCTCCTGTGGAATCTAGTGTCTTATTGTAATTATCAACAAATGATTTTACTGCATCATATATCTTATCTACATCATATTCACTAGTAGTCTTACCTGTTTCAGAATCAGTCTTACTAACTTTATTAAATACTGATTTAGAACTTTTTTCTAATAATGTAGCCGCTGACTTTGCCAAATTCTCTGAATTCGTCTTAGCTAATGTTAACTGTTTCTTCTCGTCTGCACTAACTGAATTTGTAGAACTTGTTGTCTTACTTGTTCCTTCTTGTGCATAATAAGCTTTTAATAGCTTTTTGTAGCTACCATTTTTAATCGAATAATAATCTGTTAACATACTACTAGAATTACTTGTGCCACTAGTACTACTATTACTACTTGTTCCAAAAAAACTACTAAAGTATGATGAACTAGTATCCGAACTTATGCCATAAAATGTTGACATATATATCACTCCTTTGAAAAAATGCGAACATCCTTGTTCTTGATTTTATAGTTATTATAATTTTAACATTGTTCGCTGTTAAAATCAACCACTATTGAACACCCTTACATAAATATTTTTCAAGATGCTCTAATGCTTTTTCCTCATCTTCACCGTCAACTAAGACTGTAACTGGCTCACCTATTTTTAATCCTAAACTCATCATTCCCATAATACTCTTTGCATTAATCTTCTTATCTTCAGATTCAAGGTATATTGAACTATTATATTGACTTGCTATTTGTACTAAAACAGCAACTGGTCTTTCTTCTAAATCTGTTGGTAGATTAACTATTAATTCCTTACTTACCATTCTAATGGCCTCCTTTAGTATTAATATATATTTTTTTCTCTTAAGTCGTTCGCTATTTCGCTTAACTTTCTTAATCTATGGTTTACACCAGATTTACTTACTGGTGGATTAAGCATTTCACCTAATTCTTTTAAAGATGCATCTGGCTCCTCTATTCTAAGGGTTGCCAAATCTCTAAGTTGCTGTGATAATTCTGAAAGTCCCTTAACTTTCTCGATATACTTAATATCTTCTAATTGTCTTACTGCTGCACTAACAGTTTTATTCAAGTTAGCAGTTTCGCAATTAACTCTTCTGTTAATAGTATTTCTCATACTTTTAACAATTCTTACATTTTCCATGCTCATAAGTGATGCATGAGCTTCCATTATATTCAAAGCATCGACTATCATAGATCCTTCTTTTATATATACAACAAAGTATTTTTTTCTTAATACTATTTTTGCTTCCAAATCAAAATCTATTAAAATTTGTTGTATTCGTTTAGCGGATTCTTCTGCAATACAAACAATTTCTAGATGATATGCCTTAACTGGATCAGCTAAAGAACCGGATGTAATAAACACTCCTCTTAAAAAAGCTCTCTTACAACACACCTTCTGAATAACTATTGCATCCATATTTAACTGTTGTACATGAATATCTACATCTATATTGTCATTAAAAGATAATTTTGTCATAGTAAGAATCTTATCAACTACTTCATCATCTTCTATTATTATCTTATATGCTATTATTCTTTTATTATTACTTTCTATTATATTTGTTTCATATCCTATAAGTTTTTTAATTAAGTATGAACTTTTCTTAGATAACAACTCATTTTCTGTGTTTAGCATAAGCTTTTTTTGATTATTAATACATTGTATTTTCCCAATCATATATATAATAGCAGTAAGTTCTGCTATCTGGCAATGCCTTCCACTTCCAACATGTTTAGAAAGTTCTTCTTTAACCTCTGTTGAAAACGACACTTTTATCACCTCTTCTTAGCATCTTTTTCAATATCTCTATGTTCTATTTTAGAACTGTACTTCCAATCAGATATTTCTCTATATAAATAATTTGCCAATGTAACTGAACGATGTTTTCCACCTGTACAGCCTATTGCTATAACTAATTGATTTCTTCCTTCTTTGACATAATTAGGTATAAGGAATTCCAATAAATTAGATATCTTATCCAAAAATATTTCTGACTCTTTATTATCCATAACAAAATCTTGAATACTTTTATCATTTCCCGTAAGTGGTCTTAAGTCTAAATCATAATATGGATTTGGTAAGAACCTTACATCAAATACTAAGTCTGCATCTAATGGTATTCCATATTTAAATCCAAATGATACTATATTTACAAAGAAATTGTTATAATTATCTGCATCTACAAAAATCTTATCTAACTCAGCCTTTAATTCTCTAGTTAACAGGCTACTTGTATCAATAATAAATCCTGCTCGTTCCCTTAGAAATTGTATCTTCTTACGTTCTTTCTCTATTCCATCCTCAACTCTACCATCTCTAGCAAGAGGATGTGTTCTTCTTGTTTCTTTATATCTCTTTACTAAAACCTCATCAGTAGCATCTAGAAATAATATTTCATACTTATATCCTACTGATTCAATCTCATCTAAAGCATCCGTTAATTTATCTAATTCTGCTCCACTTCTAATATCTATTCCAATTGCTACTCCATGCACTTTAGCATCTTCATCATATGCAATATCTGCAAACCTCTTAATTAATTGAACTGGCAAATTATCTACACAAAAATATCCTGCATCTTCTAAAGTTTTTAGTGCAGTACTCTTTCCAGCTCCTGACATTCCTGAAACAATAACAAATCTCATCTTATCACCATGTTAAAAATCACCCAGCATCTTAACTTCTGTTTCTAAAGTAACACCAAATTGATTCTCTACTTCCTTTGTAACATCTTCTATTAATTCTATTACATCTTTTGCTGTGGCTCCACCTGTATTAATTACAAAACCACAATGTTTATCAGATATTTTAGCACCACCTATAGATTTACCTCTAAGTCCTGCATCCATAATTAACTTCCCTGCAAAATATCCTTCTGGACGTTTAAATGTACTTCCTGCACTTGGATATTCCAGCGGTTGCTTACTTACTCTAGCTTCTTTTAGTTCATCCATCTTTGATATGATGTCTGACTTATTACCTTTTTCTAGATTAATAGTAGTTTCTACAACAATATATCCATTCTGCTCTACCACGCTTGTTCTATATCCAAATTCCATATCTTTATTAGACAATGTAATTATATTTCCATTCTTATCTAATACAGTAACTGTGTCAATTATATCTTTTAATTCTCCACCATATGCTCCAGCATTCATTACAGTACCACCACCAATGGTTCCTGGTATTCCTGCCGCAAATTCCATTCCAGTTAAACTATTTTCTTTTGCAATATTAGCCATCTTGGATAACAATGCACCTGCTGATACTTTTATCTTAGTATCTTCTATAATAATACTATCCAAATTATTATATATTTGAATAACTACACCTCTATATCCTTTATCTGATACCAATAAATTGCTTCCATTCCCTAATATAAAATAAGGTTCACAATTATCTATACATGCTTTTATTATTGTTGATATTTGTTCAATGCTTTCTGGCTTAATGTATACATCAGCATTACCACCTATTTTAAATGTTGTATGGTTACTCATTGGTTCGTCTATTAAGATTAATTTTTCTGGTATTATATCTTTTAAGGCTTCTAATATAGTCTTACTCATCACATACCTCTTATTACAATATATTCATATTATATTAACTTTACAATTTATTATGTATTTCTATATATATTCAATATCTTCCTAATAATACATTATCATTTGAATTTATACAATAAATAATTTCAACAAAAATGGGAAGAAAACCTTCCCATTTTTGTGTTTTTTGATTACTATTTCGACAATATCGCTCTTGCTCCACCATAAATTCCTGCATCATTGCCAAGCATTGCTAACTTGAATCCGGCATTTTTACATGCGTGGAATGCATTTTCCTCATAATACTTTTGTGTCATTTTAATCAGCATATCTCCTGCTTTTGATACACCACCACCAATAACAAACACTTCTGGATCTACTACACAAGCTATTTGTGCTAATGATCTTCCTAAACATTTACCATGGTTTTCAACTAGTTCCATTGCTAACTCATCGCCTTCTTTTGCTGCATCAAAAATTTCTTTTGCTGATACATATTGAACTTGTCTAAGTTTTGAAGGTTTATCTGTATTATTTAATGCAATTGTTGCTGATCTAACAATTCCTGTTGCTGATGTGTATTGCTCTAAACAGCCTTTCTTTCCACATCCACACATTTCTTTTTCATCATCTTTAACTTGCATATGACCAATCTCGCCACCAGCACCATTTACACCTGAAAGCATTTTTCCGTTAAGAATAATACCTCCACCAACGCCAGTTCCAAGAGTTACCATTACAATATTTTTGTAACCTTTTCCGCCACCCTGCCACATTTCACCAAGTGCAGCCATATTTGCATCATTTCCTACTTTAACAGGTAAACCTATTAGATTGCTTAATTCATCAGCAACATTAAAGATTCCCCAACCTAGATTAACGCATTTTAATACTGTTCCATCTTCTCTTACTGGTCCAGGAACACCCATACCTGCTCCAGCTACTTCTGATTTATCAATTTCCTTTTCAACAAGCTTCTTCTCTACCGATCCAGCTATATCACCTAATATGTATCTTCCACCTTCATCTTTTCTTGTTGGAATCTCCCATTTATCTAATACTGTACCATCTACCGTAAATAATCCAAGTTTAACTGTAGTACCTCCTAAATCAATTCCAAATACATACTTTGCCATGTCTATGTGTCCTCCTGTTAAATGTGTATATTAATTTATTAAAATATATGCCTACTCTGACTTAAGCATATTGTTGGTTACTCTGTTGTATAACTCTTGAGCTGCATTGTATCCCATTTTCTTTTGTCTGTGATTTACTGCTGCCGATTCTACAATAATTGCAAGGTTACGTCCTGGTCTAATTGGAATCTCATGACTTACTACTTTGTTTCCAAGAAATTCTGCATATTGCTCCTCTAGGCCTAATCTATCATAATCAGCTTCCTTATTCCAATCTGCTAATTTTATTACTAAATCAATTGATTGTGTCATCTTAACACATTCTACACCGAATAATGTCTTAACATCAATTATTCCTATACCTCTAAGTTCAATAAAATGTCTTGTTATATCTGGTGCTGTTCCAACTAATGTATCATCACTTACTTTAGTTATCTCTACAACATCATCTGATACAAGACGATGCCCTCTCTTTATAAGTTCAAGTGCTGCTTCACTTTTACCGATTCCACTTTCACCCATTATAAGTACACCTTCACCATATACATCTACCAATACGGCATGTATAGATATTCTTGGTGCTAATTGAACATGAAGCCACTTAACAGTTTCATGTACAAATGAAGATGTTGTTTTATCACAAGAAAATACTGGTATACCATGTTTTTTTGCTACATCTATTATAAATTGCTGTGGTTCTAGACCTCTACAAAATATTAAACATGGAATTTTATATGAAAATAATCTATCAAATATAGCGATATTCTCTTCTTCTGTATGCATATTAGATATATATGCATGTTCAACATTTCCACATATTTGTACTCGTGTTGCATCAAAATGTTCGAAAAATCCTGCTATTTGTACTGCCGGACGATTAATATCTGGATCTGATATCATTATATCATCTGTATTAATTTCTGGAATATAATTATGAAGATCCATCTTCTCAACAAGCTTTGTAAGTGAAATAGTATACATATAACTTCTCCTTTTCTGTAAAACCCTATTAAATGTCAATAGTATAGCATAAGTGTGCATTTTATTCTAGTATCTTTAATCTGCTTTTGAATATACTATACTATTTTTCTTATATACTATTATACCTTTACTATCAAACACCGTATATCCATCTTTGCAAGCCTTTATTGCATTATCCAACATGCTATATGCTCCAATTTGACTTTTGGCATCTTCCCATGTTTTTCTTACCCTATAGTAATTTATATTAGTTGTATTAACCTTTTCTTCTATAGTGGTTTTAGATAGCTGGTTTTTAAAATCACTCCAAGCCTTTTCACTATACACATAAGGATTAGGACATATTTTATCTGTTACATCATAATGCCTAACAATATTATCTGCATTAATATTATACTTACTCATTAATTCTCTTACTAATTCTATTGTAGAACTAATTGTTGCATCTTCAAAATACCAGTCCCTATCAGTTGCATTTAAGCTAGCTATATTCTTCTTTCTTACACACATTTCTATTCCTATACTGTTAGCATTTCTACATTCGGTATGTTTGTATATTGATGCTCCACAATGCCATGCTACATTTTTATCCTCTACTGACTGCCATATATCACCTGCATGTCCTACAAAATAGTGGGCTGAGGCATTTTTGTTGCTTGATGCATAATATGTAGCATTTGCTTTGGCATCTCCAAGTGCTCCTACATAATGTATTACTATATACTTTATTCTATTTTCTGTACTTACGTTAAAATTATAATTGGATATTAATTTATTTATTACCATTAGCTATTCTCCCACATCTTTGTTTTTAAGAACATCTATTGCCTTTGTTATAATTTGTGGGAATGGGATACCCATTATTCCCAAATTTTCTATTATGGATATCCCCTCATTTGCTATAAATGCAATTATTACTGCCGTTCTTATATAACTAACATTTAAGGTAACATCAAGTCTATATGCTATAAGTATTACTAATAATGAGGCTCCTTTTCTCATTAATCCTTGCCAAGCAGATATACTATTTAATGCTCCTGTTTTGCTTTTCCCACTACGTTTCCATATTGATGCTATGGATAAACCTAGTACAAAATCAACGCCCATGAATATAATTAATGTTGTTAAATCTTTATCCCAACCTCCTAGTGCTACGGAAATAATGCTGCCAGCTAGTCCTATTAATGTACATATTATTTCTTTTAAATAACTCATATATTTCTCCTGATTTATGCTGTACGCTTCCACATATAAACAGTTGTATATGGAGGCATATTATTGTGACTTTGACCACTACCCATTGTTCCTGTATTATTTGCAACAGTTGTATGTGTATGCGCAGAAGCTGTACTTATACTATGAGTATGTCCTCCTCCTCCAGGTAAATTACTTCTCCAGTACCCTCCTCCTGCTGAAGCAAGAGATGCTGTTTGAACACCTGTATTATACGTACCTAAAATGTATCCATTAGTATTACTATCCCATGTATGAGTATGAGTTCCATCTGAGCTTATTGAATGTGTATGTTCTCCAATTGCATTCATAGCTAATGCTGGTATTGAATGATTATGTGAAGGTATTTGTGAAGAAGATAATGTAACTGTCGCTGCTCCACCTGAACTACCAGCAGTATATGTACTACCTGTTGCCAATAAAAATGTATCTTTAATTTGTTCCCAACTTCCACCAAAAAGCGTTGAAGGACTTGTATTGCGTGTAGACATATAAATAGAACCAATTGGATATATAACATTCCATATATTTGATAAATCTGTATTTACATTATCTATCTGATTTTGTAAGTTAACTGCTATAGTTTCATCTAATGCCGATGCAACTATTTCTAAATATTCATCTAATGCAGCTTGATATTGTATAAATATACTAGATGTATCTATTGTTTGTATTGTCTGTTGTACTACTCCACACTTATTTGTATCTAGTCTTGTATCTGTAATTCTACTAGCTGATATTGATGTGGTATTCTTTGGAATATATATTTCTGCTAAGCATAATTCATAAATACTACTATTTCTGGCTAATTCTGGTGCTGTTGGGTTACTTGCACCCGTTCCTTGTAATACATATAAATCAATACTTCTTACAGAAACATTTAAATTAAGCCTTAAGACCACACTGTCTATCCTGTCATAAGCAGTACTTGATGCTTGTAACACTAGTGTTCTATCTGTATCTTCATCACAAAAATACCCATTAATATTTCCAGCCCCTGCTTTTACAATAACACTCATATCACCATCAATATTTGTAACTACCTGAAATGATGTTGATGGATTGGTAAATATACCATTTGTAAAATATCTTTTAAACAATGCAGAAAGCTGTGAACTATCTGCTGCCCTATCATATATTGGATAGCCGTCATCATCATATCCTGAAATCTGACTATCAAAAGGTAAACTTCTCATAACTAACCTCTCTTTCTGGGAATCTTATCCCCTAAAACTAATTCTATTGTATGTGTATTATTTTTGAAAACTTCGTAAACTTCTATTATTCTTGCTTTAAATGATAAGCCAATAGTTCTAACTTCAACATCAACAATATCTCCCAAGTCATAATCTTGCATATATTCATTAATATTTGCTTTTATCTCTAAATCTACATTATCGATGTTCATATGCTCTCTAAGCGCTTCAATACCAGCCTGTTTTAAATATTCCTTAAATTCATATATTGTCTGACCTTCTTCTATATGAGAAGACTTTTCATCAACATATAATTGTTTCTGATAGTTTATAAATATTGATACTGGTATATTTATACTTTTATTAAAGCTGTATATCTTATTATTAAATTCAATTGTTATACCATTAGTATCATAATTGCACGTAATACTATTAATATTGTTATATACCTCTAATTGACTAAATACTTCTTGGCTCTCTAGCTTTGTCTCCTGTATGTTTTTATACTTATAAAGTATATAAAATGGTTTATCATTAAGAAATGCTTTTACTGTATCTAAAAATTCCTCTTCACTTGAAGAATTATTTAATGACTTGTTATATTTACGAAGAAAATCTAGTGATATATAAAAATCTGATGCTGATTCTGCAAATATTGCACTATCATATATAGCATCTCCATATTTATTTTTTGAATATGAATAAGACGATAGTACTACGCTATTGGCTTCATTATTGTCATTGCTATTATCCGTAACATGAACTCCTACTTTTCCTTCTATATCACCTTGTCCATATACATATCCCAATATAGATACTGCATCTTGATTAAAACGCTTCTTTTTAAACCACTTTCTGCTGTAATATATTCCATTTCTCTTCTCAATACAATCTGTGATATTATTATTGCTATATAGTTCTAATTTTCCTATATCTATTGCATTGACCCTTGTCTCTCCTATATTAGTAAAAGTTATATTATTACTTCCTGTAGTTGAAAATAAATACGGCTCTTCATATGTACCATTTCCACTTACTAATGTCTTACCCACTATTTTTGTAATATTGAAACAAGGAATCGTATAATCTTTTCCTACTACTACAGATATTTGTTCACCGTCTTCATATTCACCATTACCAACTACTACTGCCTGATTCTTATAATTACTATCATCACTAATTACCGTAATGTTATTTATGTCACTATCATAAAATCCATATTGATTATTAATACTTTGATCTTTTGTTCTATCTAATCCTTGCCATATTTCAAATATAAATTTATTAGTTGTATAATCATAATTTGTCCTATATGAATATTCCTGAGTCTTAAGCATGTCATATAATCTTGCCCCAAGCTCAGTAGCTGATTCTTTAATAGATACTACGTCACCTCTAGATTTACTTGTACCAACATTCAATCTTGGTATATCATCTTTATACTGATTAACCATTGATATAGCCACATCTTCAAGCTTTCCCTTTTGACTAAACAATGGATAAACTATTTTGTCATACAACATTCTTTCATAGAAAAATCCTTCTAACTGTACAAACATACCTTTTATAGTTCTCTTTAATGACATTTTATTAACTATTCCAAGTTCAGGTCTATCTTTTAAATATATATATTTTGTATCATTGTTATAGCTATCTGCTGGAATGTAGATTACAAATGTACCACATTCATAATATTTTCTATTCCACTGTAGATTTATATACTCAATACTCCCTAAGTTTTCAAAATTACTATTTAAAGCTACTATATTCATATCTATACCCCCAAATATAATTTATTGAAGTATATAGAAACATCCATATTATTACTTCCATCATCAGCATTAAAGGATACTTGATTATCTCCCACTTGTAACATAACATTATATATATCAGATGTTCTATCAATGTTAACCATAGCATTGACACCATTCTTATATACTTTGTGTTTTACAAAATCAATTTCATATATATCATTTAATTCTAAAATGTCATTTATTTTTATTTTGTAATCATCCTTCATAATGTATGGATTTTTTACACTTCCATTTGCAGTAATTATTATTTTGCAATAGTTTGTATCAACATCTCCATCATTTTCAATTAATACTTCCTGAGCAAAATTATATTTACTAAATACAAATCCTTTATTTATTATGCTTACATATGGAAAGCCAAAATTAGATGTAATGCTAGCAATATTCTTTCCATATTCATCTAATGACTTAAAGTATGTATCTGCAGATAAAAATGACACATTTACACTTACTGGTTTATAAATATTTGCACTAGATATATCAACCTTAAGTAATTCCCCATCAATCCACTTCTCATTATTCATATATGTTATATATATTGAGTATGTATATTGAGGATTAAAAAAGTTTAAAGCCTGATTTCTTAATACATCATTTAATCTCTTATTTTTAACATTTGCAGTAAAACTTATTTCTCTTGAAGATAATCGTTTACCTGTAACTATCTCTCCTGCACCTAATGCTTTGTCTTCCGTAAATATTTGAATCTCTGGTGTTCCAATACCCTCTAGGGCTGTTATGCCCCAGTTGGTACCATCAAATATTAACTGTTTACTATCACTTCTTATTATTTTTATCTTTACATTCATCATCATGCACCTGCCAATCCATAATTATTATTGTTTCTTAATGCTCTAGCAACCTCATCGGGAGCTTGCATTGGATAATTAAAATTAATATTTTGAGTAGTTGCATAGCCATATGATGTCCCCACTGCATTAGTCTGCATTGTATCCAAAGATGCTTCTATACTGTTTTTAATTGTTGCAATTGGATTATTATCTTCCCAATCTTCTATATATCCTTTCCCCACGTATGCAACACTTACAGATGGTGATTGAATACCAAGTAAATTTTTTGCTGTATCTATCACTCCACCGCACAATGATTTTATAAGACTAGTTAAGTTTGTCCATGCATTCTTAATTCCACTTATTATTCCATTAACAATATTTGTTCCAACAGATGTCATACCGCTTACTATACTTCCAAATAAATTCATGAAATCACTAACAAGATTAGTAATTGTATTAATAATCCTATCTTTAAGATTAGTAACCCAATTAATCATCGCTGTTAAAATCTTACTTGCTATACCTATTACATCAGTTTCAAGTCTGCCTATCATACCTACAAAACTATTCACAAGTTCTAATACTTTTGATATAATTTTGTCTCTTAAACCAACAATATATCCTACAAAATTGACTACTAATGTCGGGATTGTTTCTGTTACAAATTTTAATAGATTTTGTATAGCATCTCCAAAAAATTCAACAATACAATTCCATATCGCTTCAAAATCAATCTCTAATCCGTCAAAAAATTCTATAAAACCATCACAGCCATCTAATAAATATTGTATAGTCATATCAAAACTATTAAACAGAGCCTCAATAACCGTTACAAATATGTCTAGTATCCCTTGTAAAAGACTAGGCAAAGCCTCCCATATACCTTGTAGTAATGTAGCAATAATATATAATGCACTTTCTAGTATAGGCATAGTGTTTTCCTGAATTGCTGTCATTAATTTTTCTATTATTTCTGGAACTGCTTCTATTAAAATAGGTAATGCCTCAACAAGTCCTTCTGCTAATGCTTCCATTAACACTAATGCTGCATCTATTAATTCATCTACGTTATCTATTAACACATTTACAATATCTACTATTACTTGAGCTATTGTAGGCAACAACTCTGGTAATGCTTCTGCAATTCCCAATGCCAATTGAATAATAATTTGCAATCCTAATTCCAATATTGTAGGTAATAACTCTATTATTCCTGTTATAGCAGTAGATATTGCCTCCATCAAACTCTGTAAAATAACAGGTGCATTTTCAATAAGTCCTTCTGCTAAAGCATTAATAATATTTGCTGCCTGTTCTACTACTTGTGGTGCATACTCTGCTATCATTTCCACCAATCCACTGAGTATAGACCCTACAGCTGCCGCCATACCCTCTACACCTTCTTCTTTAAATGTAGTGGACAATTGATTTACAGCATCTAAAGCTGCTGGCAATAATGTACTAGTTAATGCATCTGATATTGGCTGAGCTACTTCTCCTAATAAACTATTGGCATTATCTTTCATATTACCTATTAGCCCATTAAAAGTTTGAGATTGCTTTTCCATACATTCAAAATACTTACCACCTTCTGATGTACTTCTAATCATTGATTCAGTAATTTCGTCAACTGACATACTTCCATTAGATATTCTCTCTGACAAACTATCAATTGATTCTCCCGTTTTTTCAGATATTTCTTGAAGAGGATTAAATCCCGCATCTGCCATTTGTTTAATATCTTCTAAAGATACCTTACCAGATTCACTCATTCTTCCATATGCATCAGAAATTGTGCTTAATTTTTCTGCATTTCCTTGAGAAATATCTCCTAACATATTCAAACTATCTATTGCTTCATCTGCCGTAAGACCATAGCTCATTAGATTTTGTGTAACATCTGCTAATCCTGCTACTTCAAAAGGTGTATCAGTTCCTACTTCTTTTAATCTACTCATTATGCTTGCTGCTTCTTCAGCACTTCCTGTCATTACTTCAAATGATGTTGCATAATTTTCAATTGTAGAATTATATAATACACCCTTCTGGATAGCTTCATAAGTTGCTGCAGAAACTTCTTGTATTGCACCTATGGCTACTTTAGATGCCTGCTTCATTATTTTTTTTGCTTCTTCTATTTTTTTATTTGCTTCTTTTTTTTCTTTATCTACTTTATCAGCAGTCTCTTTGGTTTTCTCTTCTATTTTATCAGCCACTGCTTTACCTTCTTCTGCTGTAGAATTATTTAAACTTTTTTTCATTACATCTAAAACTGTATTAGCTACTTTAACCACTTTAACTACATCAAGTACTTTATCTGCTATTTTTCCTGCCTTTTCTATTATTTCACTAGCAGTCTTTTTTGCTCCCTCTAATAGTTTACTAATGGATTGTTTCTCTTCTTTTTTACTATCCTCTTTATTCTCTTCTGCCATAATGCCACCTCCTTTTCTTAAATTCCAAATTATCGGCGCATTATGGCACTACTTAATTATTTTAATTTCAAATTCTTTCTTACAATTTCTTCCCTTACATTTAACTATTAATCCTTTACAAATTGCATCATCCCTATATTTAATAGGCATCTTATAATTACAGTAAGGGCAGATTACTTGTTTTAACTTATCCAAAGTATTCATTAAATTCCCTTTCCTGTTCTATATCCTCATCTGTTTGTATCTGAGGAAGCTCCCAAGCATTTTGTAAAGATAACATTCCTTTATCCTTACCTTCATAACATCTATATCCAATAACCTGACACAATTTTGTGTCTTTAGTTAATCCATTTTGTAGTGCTAGAAATCTATGCCAATGTATGTCTTCTATAAGTAAATCGATTCCATATACTTGCATAAACGCACTATATATAAGATCACTATCTATCTCATAATCAAGAACTCTGCTAGAACTACCACCACTACTTCTTGGAACAATATTTCTAGGACTATAGAAATTCATAAGTTCACCCCATTGCTCCTCTGTATATATTATTGGAATATCATTTTTAAAAAGATAATCTATTTGAATGCCATCTTTTTTATTCCATTTATCAAATTCAATGGCAAACTTAAGCCATTTTCTATAATCTGTGTATATGGAGTAAGCTCTGCCTTCTACCATAATAGTATTGGGCAGAACCTTTCCAGTTAAATCTATCATTTCTTACTAGATGGAATTGTTTGAATAGCTTGGGCACTCTTTGCAATTTGATTAATTTTATTAATAACGTCACTGTCTAAAAGGTCATTTTGAGATTGCTTATTGTAATCTATTATTGGTTTATCATATGAATTACATATTGCTAAATAAGCTATATTAATCGAGCATAAATCTGCTGTATCAACTGATGTTCCTTCACAAATATTATACGTATTATCCTCTCCTAATTTATTAATTAGAAAAGTCCACATTGCCTTAATCCTATCCTCTATAGGAATATTGGTATTAGATATCTTTGAATTAAT